>UQVK01000006.1 GCA_900544445.1 uncultured Lachnospiraceae bacterium | reverse complement strand
CCGCGGTCTCGACCTTGGCAAGGTCGCGCGTTACCAACTACGCCACTATCGCATATATGTAAAGGATGCAGAATCGCATCCGAAGCGGGTGATGGGAATCGAACCCACGTATCCAGCTTGGAAGGCTGGTGTTCTACCATTGAACTACACCCGCAGACATCAGGTGATCTTACAACCTGTGCTGCCGACTTTCAGACTGGAATGCCCAGAACCGGAATCGAACCAGTGACACGAGGATTTTCAGTCCTCTGCTCTACCAACTGAGCTATCTGGGCCTGTGCTGCCTCATGTATGTTCTTTGTGTCCGCAACGTAGATCATTTTAACCAGTTTTTATGTATCTGTCAAGGCTTTTTTTGATTTTTTTCGCAATGGGGCTGTAAATAGTAAGTGCTCCTCTTTGCCCGTTTGAATCTGCGACAAATATGTATCATACAACTTTTAAAGAAGTACTTTGATGATTTCAATAAATCATACATTATTCGTCTGTGAACCGGATTTCTGACGGCCTGAGCCGGATTTGATACGGCGCGGAGGGGAATGGAAAAAATCCTTCTTTCTTTCGCAATTATATTATTGACATGCCGCAGAGAAAGGGCTATATTGAAATTGAAAGGTTTCTATGAAAAAAGTGCAAATGTTTGGTACAACTTCCGGGATGATATAGTACAACTTTGATGCTGAAAGAGAGGAGGACGTCGGATTTTGGAAAAGAAAACGAAATATCTCCAGCTTACGACCCTCCTGCGGGAAAAGATCCTGAGCGGAGAACTGAAACCGGGAGAGAAGATGAACTCGGAGAACGAGCTGGCCGGGGAATATGGTTTTTCCAGGCAGACAGTACGGCATGCGCTCAGCATTCTGGAAGAGGAACAGCTTCTGGCACGCCGCCGCGGCAGCGGTACTTATGTCATCGACAACCGCCGGGCAGCGCTGGAAAATCGGACGAGGATTGCCGTGGTTTCCACCTATGTGGACAGTTATATTTTTCCCAAAACCATTCAGGGAATCGAGAATGATCTGTTTGAGAGAGGCTATTCCGTTCAGATCTCTTTCACCAACAATCAGCTGGAACGGGAACGGATCGTTCTGGAGGATATCATCAGCAGGGACGATGCGGCGGGAATCATCATGGAAGCAACCAAAAGCGGCCTGCCAAATCCCAACCTTCCTCTGATCGAAACGCTGATGGAGCGCGGCGTTCCCATTCTTTTCATCAACAGTTATTACCGACAGCTGCAGCTGCCCCATGTGACCCTGAACGACCGGCTTGCGGCAGAACGGGCCGTGGAATATCTGGCGGATGCGGGACACCGGAAAATCGGAGCGCTGATGAAGTTCGACGACGGCCAGGGCCATTTAAGATACGAAGGCTATCTGAACGCCTGCCGCAGGCTCGGCATACCGGCGGGCGATCAGGGAACGATGTGGCTGGATACGGAAGGAGAGAAAAATTTTTCTGACTATCGAGCCGGAATTCTTCGCTCATTCCGGGACTGTACGGCCGTCTTCTGCTACAATGATAAGCTTGCCTTTTTATTGGAGGGACTTTTCCGGGAAGAGGGGATCCGGATTCCGGAGGATATTTCCCTCATCAGTATCGACGATTCCGAACTGGCGGAGCTGTCGGAAACCCGTCTCACCAGCGTGCGTCATCCGGCGGACAGGCTTGGGGCGAAGGCGGCGGAGAATCTCCTCGCCATGATTCGTAACACAAGCTTTGACGGGACCTATGAATTCGAGCCGGAGATCGTGGAGCGGGATTCCGTGAAACGTTTGGAAGAGCAATAACCATTTTTGGAACAGATAAAAGAACGGCTGACACTGTTCTTTCACAAAATCAAGGAGGTAAGGAAACATGAAAACAGGAGCAAATTACAAGTTCTGGTTCTGCACCGGTTCCCAGGATCTGTACGGGGACGAGTGTCTGAGAAAGGTGGCGGAGCATTCCGCGAAAATCGTGGAGGGCTTAAACGCGTCGGGAAAGCTTCCCTTTGAAGTGGTATTAAAGCCTACTCTGATCGATCCGGCTACCATCCGCAGAACCCTGAACGCGGCAAACGAGGATCCGGAGTGCGCGGGCGTGATTACCTGGATGCACACCTTCTCCCCGGCCAAGATGTGGATTCTGGGCCTGAAGGAGTACAGAAAGCCTCTTTGCCATCTGCATACCCAGTTCAATGAGGAGATTCCCTACGACACCATCGACATGGATTTCATGAATGAAAACCAGTCCGCGCACGGTGACAGGGAATATGGGCATATCGTATCCCGTATGGGAATCGAGCGCAAGGTAATTGTGGGCCACTGGGCCAGCCCTGCCGTACAGGAGAAGCTGGGAAGCTGGATGAGAACGGCTGTGGGCGTGATGGAATCCTCCCATATCAGAGTCTGCCGTATCGGCGACAACATGAACAACGTTGCCGTAACCGAAGGCGACAAGGTAGAAGCGGAGATCAAGTTCGGCTGGGAGATCGACCATTACTGCGTGAACGATGCGGTGGAATATGTGGATGCCGTGGCGCAGGGGGATGTGAACGCGCTGGTTGAGGAATATTACAGCAAATACAACATTCTTCTGGAGGGAAGAGATCCGGAAGAGTTTAAGAGACATGTGGCGGAGCAGGCCAGAATCGAGATCGGCCTTGAGAAGTTCCTGGAGGACGGCAATTATCAGGCCATTGTTACCCACTTCGGCATGCTGGGCGGCCTGAAGCAGCTTCCCGGACTGGCAATCCAGAGACTGATGGAGAAGGGCTACGGCTTCGGCGGAGAAGGCGACTGGAAGACGGCGGCCATGGTGCGCCTGATGAAGATCATGACGGCTGGAACGCCGAATGCGAAGGGTACTTCCTTCATGGAAGACTATACCTACAACCTGGTTCCCGGCAAGGAAGGCGTTCTGGAAGCGCATATGCTTGAGGTGTGCCCGACGATCGCGGACGGCCCGATTTCCATCAAGGTACAGCCTCTGTCCATGGGCAACAGGGAAGATCCCGCCCGTCTGGTATTCACCTCCAAGACCGGTCCGGCTATTGCCACCTCCCTGGTGGATCTTGGAAACCGCTTCCGTCTGATCATCAATGCAGTGAACTGCAAGAAGTGCGAGAAGGAAATGCCCAAGCTTCCTGTTGCCACGGCTTTCTGGACGCCTGAACCGGATCTGGCGGTCGGAGCAGAAGCCTGGATTCTGGCAGGCGGCGCGCATCATACCGCATTTTCCTATGATCTGACCGTTGACCAGATGGTTGACTGGGCGGATGCCATGGGAATTGAGAGCGTGGTCATCGATAAGAACACCACCATCAAGGGACTGAAGAACGAGCTTCGCTGGAACAGCGTGTATTACAGATAAGGCAATCATGAAAAAACGCAGCGCCGGGGCCTCCGGCTTCGGCGCGCGTTTCCGGGCGTAAAGCACCGGGATGAAGGAGGTAATGGAAATTATGGATATCAGGCAGACGATTTTGGAGGGGAAAACAACCCTGGGAATTGAATTCGGTTCCACCAGGATCAAGGCGGTTCTGACCGGAGAGGACAACGCCCCGATCGCCTCCGGCAGCCATGAGTGGGAAAACCGTTATGAAAACAATATCTGGACCTACAGCCAGGAGGATATCTGGACCGGGCTGCAGGACTGCTACGCTGACATGGCGAAGGACGTGCAGGAAAAATACGGCGTCACCCTGACCACGGTCGGCGCGCTTGGCTTCAGCGCCATGATGCACGGTTATCTTCCCTTTGACAAAAACGGGGAGATGCTGGTGCCCTTCCGGACCTGGAGGAACACCATCACGGAAGAGGCGTCCGTGAAGCTGACGGAAGCCTTTCATTTCAACATTCCCCAGAGATGGAGTATCGCCCATCTCTATCAGGCCATTCTGAACGGGGAGGAGCACGTGAAGGATATCGCTTATCTGACCACCCTTGCGGGCTATGTACACTGGAAGCTGACGGGCAGAAAGGTGCTCGGCATCGGCGAGGCGGCGGGCATGCTTCCCATCGATGCGCAGACGAAGCAGTACAACGCGTCCATGATCGATACCTTTGAAAAGCTGATCGCGGACAAAGGCTATCCCTGGAAGCTTTCCGATATCCTGCCGGAGATTCTGCTCGCGGGAGACAATGCGGGCACGCTGACGGAAGAAGGGGCGAAGCTGCTGGATGTGAGCGGAAACATGAAGGCTGGCATTCCCGTCTGCCCTCCTGAGGGAGATGCGGGAACCGGAATGACGGCCACCAACAGCGTGGCGAAGCGCACCGGAAACGTGTCCGCCGGAACCAGCGTATTCGCCATGGTGGTTCTGGAAAAGGATCTGGAAAAGGTTCATCCGGAGATCGACATGGTGACCACGCCCGACGGAAGCGCGGTGGCCATGGTACACTGCAACAACTGCACCTCCGATCTGAACGCCTGGATCAGCCTCTTTGAGGAGTTTACGCAGGCTTTCGGCATGAAGGTGGACAGAAACGACCTGTTCGGCACCCTGTACCGCAAGGCTCTGGAGGGAGATCCGGACTGCGGCGGCCTGCTGGCCTACAACTATTTTTCCGGAGAGCATATCACCGGCTTCGAAGAGGGACGTCCGCTCTTTGTGAGAAATCCGGAAAGCAATTTCAATCTGGCGAACTTCATGCGTGTGCACCTGTTTACCTCTCTGGGCGCGCTGAAAACCGGCCTGGACATTCTCCTGAAGGAAGAAGGCGTGCAGATTGACCGTCTGATGGGACACGGCGGCCTGTTTAAGACGAAGGAAGTGGGGCAGAAGATCCTGGCTGCAGCCGTTAATGCGCCCGTCACCGTCATGGAGACGGCAGGAGAAGGCGGCGCATGGGGCATTGCTCTGCTGGCCTCCTACATGCTGCATAAGCAGGAGAAAGAAAGCCTTGCCGATTTCCTGAACCGTGCCGTGTTCGTCGGAGAGGAGGGCGTAACCCTGAATCCTGAGGAAAAGGATGTGGAAGGCTTCGATGTATTTGTAAAACGCTATACGGCTGGTCTTCCCATTGAAAAGGCGGCTGTGGAATCACTGATTTAATGTTGCATTCCGGCCCGTCGCGAAGCGATGCCGGAATGGCCGGATGCAGCAGTTTGACAGGAGCCGGGCCGCATGAGAAGGCCCGGCCCGGAAAGGCAGATAAAATGTTAGAAGAGCTGAAAAAAAGAGTCTATGAAGCCAACATGCTCCTGCCCAAATACGGGCTTGTGACCTTTACCTGGGGAAATGTAAGCGAGATCGACCGGGAGAGCGGGCTGTTTGCCATCAAGCCCAGCGGCGTGGACTACGATAAGCTTACCCCGGAGGATATGGTGATCGTTGACCTGAACGGAAACAAGGTGGAAGGAAAATACAACCCCTCCTCCGATACCGCGACCCATGTGGAGCTTTATAAGGCATTCCCGGAAATCGGAGGAATCGTTCATACCCATTCTTCCTACGCCACCAGCTGGGCGCAGGCCGGCAGGAGCATTCCCTGCTACGGAACCACCCATGCGGACTATATTTACGGAGAAGTTCCCTGCCTGCGCTGCCTGACCAAAGAGGAGATCGACGAGGCCTATGAGGAAAATACCGGCCATCTGATCGTGAACGAATTTAAGGCGATGGGAAAGGATCCTGCTGCTGTTCCCGCAGTTCTCTGCAAGAACCACGGTCCCTTTGCCTGGGGAAAGGACGCCCATGAGGCCGTTCATAACGCGGTTGTATTGGAAGAAGTCGCCAAAATGGCCTACCGCGCCGAAACCATCAATCCCCGCATTCAGCCCGCTCCGCAGGAGCTCCAGGACAAGCATTACTACAGAAAGCACGGAGCGAACGCTTACTATGGACAAACAGGGGTAAAATAGGGTAAACTACTGAGGACAGTCTTACGAAGCAGCAAATGGCGCTTCGTAAGGTGATGCGCGGCAGGGTTTCCGTAAAGCCGGGCAGTTTCCAAACAGAAAGACGGAGGAAAATTTCATGGAGAATCTTGAACTCGCCAAAATGGCGAACGAGATCCGGAAAGGGATTATCATCGGCGTGCACAGCGCGAAATGCGGACATCCCGGCGGATCTCTGTCGGCAGCGGACATTTTTACCTATCTCTATTTTGAGGAGATGAACATTGATCCGAAGAACCCGGATATGCCTGAAAGAGATCGTTTTGTGCTCTCCAAGGGACATAACGCGCCTGCGCTGTATTCCACTCTGGCGCACAGAGGCTATTTCCCGGTAGAAGACCTGACCACCCTCAGACATCTGGGCTCCTATCTGCAGGGGCATCCCTGTAAGCAGTATACGCCCGGCGTGGATATGTCCAGCGGCTCTCTGGGACAGGGCATTTCTGCGGCAGTGGGAATGGCGCTCGGCGGTAAGCTGGACAACCGGGATTATCGTGTCTACACCCTGCTCGGAGACGGTGAGATCGAAGAGGGGCAGGTCTGGGAGGCTTCCATGTTCGCCGGCTTCCACAAGCTGGACAACCTGGTGGTGATTGTGGACAACAACGGCCTGCAGATCGACGGACCCATTGACAAGGTCTGCTCCCCTTATCCCATTGACAAAAAGTTTGAAGCCTTCAATTTCCATGTGATCAACGTGAACGCGCATGACTTCGATGAGCTGCGCGCCGCGTTTCAGGAAGCGAGAGAAACGAAGGGCATGCCCACGGCGATCATCGCCCACAGCCTGAAGGGTAAGGGCGTTTCCTTCATGGAAGGCAATGTGGACTGGCACGGAAAGGCTCCCAATGACGAGGAGTTTGCGGTTGCCATGGCAGATTTGGAGAAAGTAGGTGAAGCATTATGTCAGAAGTAACGAAGACGGTTCAGAAAATGGCGACCAGAGAAGCCTACGGAAAAGCCCTTGCGGAATTCGGCGCAAAGTATCCTGACCTGGTGGTTCTGGATGCGGACCTGGCAAATGCTACGAAGACGAATTCGTTCCAGAAGGTATTTCCCGACCGCCACATCGACTGCGGTATTGCGGAATGCAACATGATGGGAATTGCGGCGGGTCTCGCTACTGTGGGAAAGATTCCCTTCGCCAGCACCTTTGCCATGTTCGCGTCCGGACGTGCCTATGAGCAGGTGCGCAATTCCATCGGCTATCCCCATCTGAATGTGAAGATCGGCGCCACCCATGCGGGCATTACCGTGGGCGAGGACGGCGCTTCCCATCAGTGCCTGGAGGATATGGCCCTGATGCGCGCCATCCCCGGCATGGTGGTCATCAACCCCAGCGACGCGGTGGAAGCGAGAGCTGCAGTGCAGGCCGCCATTGAATATGTGGGCCCTGTTTACCTGCGCTTCGGACGCGCGGCGGTTCCGATCATCAATGACAGAGAGGACTATAAGTTCGAGATCGGAAAGGGCGAGATTCTGCGTGAAGGCAGCGACGTGACCATCGTTGCCACCGGCATCTGTGTTTCCTCTGCGCTGGAAGCGGCGGATAAGCTGGCTGCCGACGGCATCAGCGCAGAAGTCATTAACATCCACACCATCAAGCCTCTGGATACGGAACTCATCGTAAAATCTGCGAAGAAGACCGGAAAAGTGGTGACGGCTGAAGAACACACCATCATCGGCGGCCTTGGCGGCGCAGTCTGCGAAGCCCTCAGCGAAAAGGCTCCCACTCCCGTTCTGCGCATCGGCATCAACGATGTGTTCGGAGAATCCGGAACAGCAGCCGCTTTGGTGGCCAAGTATGGCCTGGACGGAGCGGGTATCTACGCGAAGGTAAAGGAATTTGTGAAATAATGTCCTGCTGACAGGACGCCGGGATCAGCGCAAAAAAGGCGTGAGACCGGATGAAAAAAGGATAAATGCGCCTCTGCCGGCTTCCCTTTCGGGGGGAGCCGGCAGCAGTCGTCTTATAAAAAAGCCGCCTGACGGCGGCAGAAAAGAGGAAGTATGAACATACTGTCTCCATCCATCCTGGCGGCGGACTGCGCCAAGCTGGGAGAACAGATTGATCTGGTGCAGCAGGCCGGAGCGAAGTATCTGCATATCGATATCATGGACGGCATGTTTGTGCCATCCATCTCCTTTGGAATGTGCGTGGTGTCTTCTCTGAGAAAATATACGGACATCATTTTTGACGTACACCTCATGGTGGAGGAGCCGATCCGTTATGCGGCAGATTTTGCCAGAAGCGGAGCGGATATCATCACGGTGCATCTGGAAGCCTGCAGCAATGTGGAGGAAACGCTGGACTGGATTCACAGCCTGGGCAGAAAAGCGGGAATCTCCATCAAGCCGGCCACACCCATCCGCTGCGTGGAAAAATATCTGGACAAGGCGGATATGCTGTTGGTGATGACGGTGGAACCGGGCTTTGGCGGACAGAAATATCTTCCCGCTTCCACCGCGCGTATCCGGGAAGCGAAAAAAATGATCGAAGAAAAAGGGCTGAACGTGGACATTGAAGTGGACGGCGGCATCACCCACGAGAATCTTCCGATTGTTCTGGAAGCAGGAGCAAACGTCATTGTGGCAGGTTCTGCCGTGTTTCGGGGAGACATTACGCAGAATGTGCGGGAAATGATGGGGATTATGGAGGCGCACGGCAGACAGACGAATAAGCTGTAAACTGCAGGGGCCGTGGGCCGGACGGTTTCAGAAAAAGGCGCAGAAAAGCCTGGAGGTATAGATGAAGATTGTAGTGACTCCCCCGTTTACGGAGGAACAGAAGAAACGCATTATGGAAGCGGCGGGGCCGGAACAGCCCGTTTTCCGACTGAAAAGTGAAATTACGCAGGAGCTTCTTTCCAATACGGATGTGATTTTGGGAAATCTGGACAATCCGTCCCAGGCGCGCTGGGCGCACCATCTGAAATGGATTCAGCTGAACAACGCGGGAACGGAAGGCTACTGCGAACCCGGCCTCCTTCCGGAGGGCGCGGTTCTGACCAATGCTACAGGAGCCTATGGCCTTGCCATTTCGGAGCATATGATCGCCTGCCTTTTCATGCTGCGCAAAAAGCTGAACCTGTACTATGCCGACCAGCTGAACCGTGAGTGGCGCCGCGAAGGCCATGTGGGCGTAATCCAGGGAACCACTGTGCTGGTGATTGGACTGGGAGATATCGGAAGAACCTTTGCCGGTAAGATGAAGGCTCTGGGCTGCTATACCATCGGAATCCGCAGACGCGTTACGGAAAAAACGCTGGCCGGGAATGTGGCGGCGGATGAAGTTCATGGCATGGAAGATCTGGATCAGCTTCTGCCCCGGGCGGACGTGGTGGCGATGAGCCTTCCCGGAAACGCTTCCACTTATCACGTTCTGAACCGGGAACGGATCGGGCTGCTGAAGCCAAACGCCATTGTGCTGAACGTGGGCCGCGGCACTGCCATTGATACCGACGCGCTGAGCGATGCCCTTTATGCGGGTAAAATAACCGGAGCAGCCCTGGACGTGACAGATCCGGAACCGCTTCCGGCCGATCATCCCCTCTGGAGTGCGCCCGGCGCGCTGATCACGCCTCACATCTCCGGCGGCTACTCCCTGCCGGAAACGCTGGCCCAGATCTGCGATATTTTTGCGGAGAACCTGGAACACTTCCGGAAAGGGGAGCCACTCAGGAATGTGGTGGATATGGGGACCGGGTACTGCAGGTAGCTGGGCAGCCGTATCGGTTTGACAATCTGGCCGCAGTGTGTTAAGCTGAAAAAACAAAAGCGTTGAAGAAGAGAGTACATCGCGGGAAGTCTTACAGAGAGGGCCAAAGGGCGGTAACGCCGGCTGAGAAGGCCTGACGGAAAACGGTGGAACATGGCTTACGGAGCAGCGCACCGAGCCGCATACTGCGGTAAGGCTGCGACAGGTGCCGCCTGTTACAGCGGCAGGGTATTGTATTTTTAGAGAAGAGATTCCCTGAAACAGAAGTTTCGTGCAGGAAGACTCCGGGAAACAGTATAGTACCTGATGAGGCCGTATCCGCGAGGCTGCGGTGAAGAGAAGTGGTACCACGGGAATAACGCCCGTCTTCTTGATTTTAACAGAAGCTTAAAATTGAGAAGACGGGCTTATTGATTTTATGAGCGGGAAAGAAGAAAGGAGCAAAAAGAGCATGAGCGCAAATGTAAAGATGAAAGGAAAATATTATATTACCACGGCCATTGCCTATACTTCGGGCAAGCCCCACATCGGAAACACCTATGAGGCCGTGCTGGCGGACAGTATCGCCAGATTCAAGAGGAAGGACGGCTATGATGTGTTCTTCCAGACCGGAACGGACGAGCACGGTCAGAAGATCGAGCTGAAGGCTCAGGAGGCGGGAATATCCCCGCAGGAATATGTGGACAAGGTGGCAGGCGAGGTGAAGCGTCTGTGGGATCTGATGGGAACCTCCTATGACAAATTCATCCGTACCACGGACGAGCCGCACGTAAAGCAGGTGCAGAAGATTTTCAAGCGGCTGTATGATCAGGGAGATATTTATAAGGGATATTATGAAGGACTTTACTGCACGCCCTGCGAATCCTTCTGGACCCAGTCCCAGCTGGTGGACGGCAAGTGCCCCGACTGCGGACGCGAGGTGAAGCCTGCGAAGGAAGAGGCTTACTTTTTCAAAATGAGCAAGTATGCGGACAGGCTGATTGCGCATATTAATGAACATCCGGAGTTCATCCAGCCCGTGTCCCGCAAGAACGAGATGATGAACAACTTCCTGCTGCCCGGCCTGCAGGATCTGTGCGTGTCCAGAACCTCCTTCAAATGGGGCATTCCTGTGGACTTTGACGACAGACATGTGGTTTATGTGTGGCTGGACGCTCTGACCAACTACATCACCGGAATCGGTTATGATGCGGACGGGAACAGCAGCGAGCAGTATAAGAAGCTGTGGCCCGCCGACCTGCATCTGATCGGCAAGGATATCATCCGCTTCCATACGATCTACTGGCCCATCTTCCTGATGGCGCTGGGCGAGCCGCTGCCGAAGCAGATTTTCGGCCATCCCTGGCTGCTGCAGGGCGACGGCAAGATGAGCAAGTCCAAGGGAAACGTGATGTATGCGGATGATCTGGTGGACTTCTTCGGCGTGGATGCGGTGCGTTACTTCGTGCTGCATGAGATGCCCTTTGAAAACGACGGCGTGATCAGCTGGGAGCTTCTGACGGACCGGATCAACTCCGACCTGGCGAATACCCTGGGCAATCTGGTGAACCGGACCATCTCCATGAGCAACAAGTATTTCGGCGGCGTGGTCTGCGACAAGGGCGCGGCGGAGGCTGTGGATGAGGACCTGAAGGCAGTGGTGACCGGAACCTATGCGAAGGTGGCGGCGAAGATGGAAGACCTGCGTGTGGCGGATGCCATGACGGAAATTTTCTCCCTTTTCAAGCGCTGCAACAAGTATATTGACGAGACGGAGCCCTGGGTTCTGGCGAAGGATGAGGCGAAGAAGGACCGCCTGTCCACCGTCCTTTACAACCTGGTGGAATCCATCACCATCGGAGCATCCCTGCTGGAGCCCTATATGCCCGGTACGGCTGCGAATATCGCACAGCAGCTGAACGCCGTTCTTCCCTCCTTTGAGGAGTGCGGCACCTTCGGCCACTATGTGAACGGCACAAAGGTGACCGAGAAGCCGCAGATCCTGTTCGCGCGGCTTGACGTGAAGGAGGTTGTGGAAAAGGCGGAAGCCATGTTCGCGGAAAGAAAGGCGGCCGCAGAGGCTGAAAACGGCGCGGCAGCCCAGGAAAGCGAAGCCCAGGGCGACGCGGCGGAAGGCGGCGATGCGGTGATCGACATCGAGGCGAAGCCGGAGATCAGCTATGACGATTTTGCGAAAATGCAGTTCCAGGTGGGTGAGATCATCGCCTGCGAAGAGGTGAAGAAGTCCAAAAAGCTGCTCTGCTCCCAGGTGAAAATCGGCAGCCAGGTGAAGCAGATCGTTTCCGGCATCAAGGCGCATTATACCGCGCAGGAGATGGTGGGAAAAAAGGTAATGGTGCTTGTGAACCTGAAGCCTGCCAAGCTGGCGGGGGTTCTGTCCGAAGGCATGCTTCTGTGCGCGGAGGACGCAGACGGAAATCTGGCCCTTGTGGTTCCGGAAAAGGAAATGCCTGCGGGAGCTGAGATCTGCTGATTTTTTCCGCGGACGACACAGGGCGGAGACATAAGAGAAAGAAAGCATGAAAAAGAATGAGTTTTACTACCCTTCCGCGGATGGGCGGACGCAGATTCATGCGGTGGAGTGGAGACCGGACGGAGATCCGGTCTGCGCGCTCCAGATCGTCCATGGAATGGCGGAATACGCGGACCGGTATGACCCCGTCGCCCGTTATCTGGCGGATCGGGGGATTCTGGTAACTGGGAACGACCATCTGGGCCATGGAAAAAGCGTGGGAGAAAATCATCCCCATGGCTATTTCTGCCATGAAAATGCGCCGGATGTGCTGATGGAGGATGTGCATTCCCTGCGCATAAGGCAGCAGACCGGCTTCGTAGAGCAGGGCCGCCCGCAGCTGCCGTATCTGATGCTGGGCCACAGCATGGGTTCTTTTGTTCTGAGAAATTATCTGTGCAGGTATGGAGAAGGACTTTCCGGTGCCGTGATCATGGGAACCGGTATGCAGCCGGAAAAGCTGCTGAAAACTTCTCTGAGGCTGGTCCGTATCCTGACCGCCCTGCAGGGAGAGAAGCACAGAAGCGGGCTGGTGAATGCGCTGGCCTTTGGCGCCTATAACCGCAGGATTTCCCATCCGGCATCTGCCATGGACTGGCTTTCCCGGGATCCCAAAGAAGTGGCGAAATACAACGCGGATCCGCTCTGCGGCTTTACTTTTACCCTGAACGGATTTCAGACGCTGTTCACCCTGATCGACAGACTGCATGATAAAAGGCGGCTGGAAGAGATGCCAAAGCAGCTTCCCGTCCGTTTCATCGCCGGGGAAATGGACCCGGTGGGAGATTACGGAAGAGCGGTCCGCCAGGTCTATGATTCGTTTCTTTACATCGGCATGCAGGATGTGTCCATGAAGCTGTATGAGGACGACCGGCACGAGCTGGCAAATGAGGCGGATCGGGAGATCGTATGGAAGGAACTGTATGAATGGATCATGAAAACTGTTCAGGCGGGGGAAGCTTCGGAACGGAGCGAAAACCCGGAAAGGAGTGAAAGCGGGATTGAAAAAGAACCGGATCACCAGTAAGGCGGGCAGATGGATTTTTGCAGGCGCGGCGGCCTTTTTTCTGATGCAGAGCGCGTGGACCGGAGGATTCCTTCCGGCGGATGAGGTGTTTGCATCCGGCGGGACACAGCAGGAATCCGCTGCGTCCGAGGAAACGGGGCAGCCCGATAAAGCAGGGCAGCCCGATGAGGAAGGACAGGAGGATTTTTTCAGCCTGTTTGACGAAGAACAGCAGGCGCTTCTTGATGAACTGTTGAAGAAGCTGGAGGACGGGGAGCTTTCTACCAAAGAGCAGATTGATGAAGCGATCAGCCAGGCGCAGGAAGAACTGGGCGTTACGCTCACGCAGGAGCAGAAGGAGCAGATTGCCGGGCTGGTGCTTCAGGCGAACGAGCTCGGTCTGGACCGGGAGGCCATCCTGAACGGCGCACAGGCATTTTATGAAAAATACGGCAGTCAGCTCGTGGAAAGCGCGAACGAAGCGATTCAGGACAATATTGTGGAGCCGGCGAAGGAAGCCGTGGTGACGGAGACGAAAAAAACCCTCCGGGAATATTTTCACGATATGGGGGAAACGGTGAAAAATTTTGTGATGGATCTGATTGGATAGATTTCAGGCCTTTTGAGTACACTTAGCAGTAAGGTACGTGACAGTACGTTAAAATTGCTGCAGGAAGAACGGCGGACAACGCTCCGCCGGACTCAGGTGGAAAGGAAGGCTTTTTTCTATGCAGATCGCTTTTTTCAGCACCAAACCCTATGACCGGATCTGGTTTGAACCGATGGCGGCGGACTATGGCTTCCAGATTCGCTTCATCGAGCTTCCCTTTAACCGGGATACCATGTTCCTGGCAAAGGGCTATGACGCGGTATGTATTTTCGTAAACGATCATGTGGATCGGGAAATGCTCGACTGGCTTGTGGAAAATCAGGTGAAGGGCCTGCTTCTTCGCAGTGCGGGATTTAACCACGTGGACATCCGTGCGGCAAAGGGCCGGATCGCCGTGCTGCGGGTTCCCAGCTACTCCCCGGAGGCGGTGGCGGAATACGCCATGGCCATGCTTCTGACCGTAAACCGCTGCACCCACAAGGCGTATGGAAGGACGCGGGAGTTTAACATGAGCATCAACGGCCTCATGGGAACGGATCTCTATCACAAGGTCGCCGGTGTGGTGGGAACCGGGAAAATCGGACAGGCCATGCTTCGGATTTTTCAGGGTTTCGGCATGCAGGTCCTGGCCTACGACCCATATCCGGCGGAAGGTCTTGACGTGCGTTATGTTTCTTTGGAGGAACTCCTTGCGAAGGCGGACTATGTTTCTCTGCACTGTCCCCTGACGCCCCAGACCCGCTATCTGATCAACCGGAAGACCATACAGGGCATGAAGGATGGAGTCTATCTGGTCAATACCTCCAGAGGCGGCCTGATCGACACCCAGGCGCTGATCGAGGCTCTGGCTGCAAAGAAATTCGGCGGTGTGGGGCTGGACGTGTATGAGGAAGAAGAAGGTCTTTTCTATGAGGACTGCTCCGCGGAAATCATTCAGGATGAAAATCTCGCCAGGCTGGTGACCTTCCCCAACGTGCTGGTGACCTCCCACATGGGATTCTTTACCGTGGAGGCCATGCAGGCGATCGCCCATGAGACCCTGGAAAACGCCCGCGCCCTTGAACTGGGGCTTCCGCTCGATAATCTGGTGGAATGAGTGCGAAAGAGAGGGAAAGGAAAAGTGAGGGAAAAGTAGAAAATAAAAATAAAGAAAATAAAGAAAGAATGAAAAACACCGTCCGGTTCCGGATTTGACTTGCACGAAACCGGGCGGCGTAGTATGATACTTATCAGAAATTTAACAGGCGGGTGACCATGCCGCCGAGGAAAACAGGAGAGGTACAAATGGGAAGACTTTTTAATCTGGACAGTCCGCTGATGGTGTTTCTGTCCAAAGTGGCTGATCTGATGATTCTGAATATCATCACGCTTTTTTTATGTATTCCGATCATCACGGCGGGGGATGCGATGACCGCATTGTATTACATGACGATCAAAATGGTCCGTGGTGAGGATTGCTACATAGTCAGAGGATACTTCAAATCCTTTAAGGAAAATTTTAAACAGGCGACGATCATCTGGGTCCTGGCGGTCCTGGTATTTCTGATTCTGATTGGAGATTTTTCGATCATCCGCAGCGGCCTGCTGTCCTTTGGACGTGTCATGACCGTGCTGCTTATCATCATTACCGTTATCTATGTATTTACGATGCTGTATGTGTTCCCGGTGCTTTCCCGTTTTGAGAATACCGTGAAAAACACAATCCGCAACGCATTTCTGATGAGCATTCTGAATCTGCCCAGAACGATTCTGCTTGTAATCATCAACCTGATTCCGTTTGCGCTGCTTCTGCTGTTCGTGCAGTCGGTTCCGTTCGTGATCCTGTTCGGCTTTTCCGTGCCGGCCTATCTGTGCAGCATGCAGTTTGTGAAGATTTTCAGGCGTTTTGAGCCGGAAGAGGAGAATGCGGAGAACGGCGAAGAGCTGGAGACACTGTCCTTCATACGGGAAGAGGAGGAAGAGAAAGAGAAGCAGAGAAAGCTGGAAGAGGAGCAGGTCCGCGAAGGGATTCAGGAGGAGCGTGCCGCGCTGGAAGAAAACAGCGCGGAAGCTGAGGAAAATTCTGTCAGCGAAGCGGAGCAGGATGCTTCAAAACAGGCGGAATAGCATGGCGTATGGTAAATGTGTATAAGTTTGGAATGCCGAATTCGGCAAGTTGACAGGCCTCAAAAAACGATTCTCTTTTTGTTAGCAAATTTTACAATGGCACGATAAATCTTTGTGAATTTGTGGTATGGTCAAAACTTTTTTTCTCAGTTATACTAAATGCAGGCTCAGTTGACAGAATGTCACTGGATACATGTAAACCATTATTTTTAGGGAGGCTGACAAAATGGCAAGTTTATCGTTAAAGAATGTCTGCAAGGTGTATCCCAACGGATTTGAAGCTGTTAAAGACTTCAATCTGGAGATCGCTGATAAAGAATTCATCATCTTCGTAGGTCCGTCCGGATGTGGTAAGTCCACAACCCTTCGTATGATCGCTGGTCTGGAAGATATCTCTTCCGGTGAACTGAAGATCGGTGACAGAGTTGTAAACGACGTAGAACCCAAGGACAGAGATATCGCAATGGTATTCCAGAACTACGCTCTGTATCCTCATATGTCCGTTTATGACAACATGGCTTTCGGACTGAAGCTGAGAAAAGTTCCGAAGGATGAAATCGACAAGATGGTTAAGGAAGCTGCCAAGATCCTTGACCTGACCCCTCTTCTTGACCGTAAGCCGAAGGCTCTTTCCGGTGGTCAGAGACAGCGTGTTGCCATGGGACGTGCTATCGTGCGTAACCCCAAGGTATTCCTGATGGACGAGCCTCTGTCCAACCTGGATGCAAAGCTGCGTGTACAGATGCGTGTTGAGATTTCCAAGCTTCATCAGAGACTGGGAACCACCATCATCTACGTAACCCATGACCAGACCGAAGCTATGACGCTGGGAACCAGAATCGTTGTTATGAAGGACGGCGTTATCCAGCAGGTAGATACTCCTCAGAATCTGTACGAGAAGCCTCAGAACCTGTTCGTTGCAGGATTCATGGGATCTCCTCAGATGAACTTCCTGGATGCTGTTGTTGAAGTGAACGGCTCCAACGCTTCCCTGAAGGTTGCCGGAAAGTCCATTCCGCTGCCTCCTGCGAAGTCCAAGAAGCTGATTGACGGCGGCTATAACGGAAAGACCGTTACCTTCGGTATCCGTCCGGAAGATATTTACGATTCTCAGATGTTCATTGAGTCTGCGAAGTGCGTATTTGAGTCCACCATCAGAGTATACGAGCTGCTCGGCGCAGAAGTATTCCTGTACTTCGATCTGGCAGAGTTCCCGATCACCGCGAGAGTAGATCCTCGTACCACCTCCAGACCGGGAGATCATGTTAAGTTCGCTTTCGATGTTGAAAAGATTCATGTATTCGATAAGGAAACCGAGCAGATCATCACCAACTAATCATAGGAATATAAGGGAGGATGCGTTTGCATCTTCCCTTTTTTTCTGTTATAGTAGAGGAAGACTGGGAAAGGACGGAAAGAGAGATGATTTCCAATCAGGTAATACAGAACAGCATAGATGAACTGAGGGCGATTACCAAGGTTGATCTGGGTGTCTTTGACGTGGAGGGAATGAAGGTCGCCGCCACAACAGAGGATATCGATATTTCAGGGGAGATTATTGAAAACTTTGCTTCTTCGCCTGCCGACAGTCAGGTGGTGGGAGGCCGTCATCTGCTGAAAATACTGGATGATGGTGAACCGGCTTATATTCTGGTGGCTCAGGGACCCAGCGACGATGTTTATATGGTGGGAAAGATTGCGGTGAGCTGCATTCAGAATCTGATCATCGCTTACAAGGAAAGGTTCGACCGCAACAGTTTCTTCCAGAATCTGATTCTGGACAATCTGCTTCTGGTGGATATCTATAACCGCGCACAGAAGCTTCACATTGAAGTGGAATGCCCGCGAATTGTGTATCTGATCGAGACCAGGATTGAAAAGGATAACAGCGCGACGGAACTTCTGAAGAGCCTGTTCTCTGCACAGAACGGCGATTATATCACTGCGGTGGACGAGAGGAACATCATTCTGATCAAAGCGCTTGAGCGGGCCGATGATATGGAGACCATCGAGAAGACCGCAGACATGATCGTCGATATGATGAACAGCGAAGCGATGATGAATGTGCGCGTCGCTTATGGTACTGTTGTGGGAGAGCTGAGAGAGGTATCCAAGTCCTACAAGGAAGCCAAGATGGCTCTGGATGTGGGCAAGATTTTCTATGCGGAGAAAAATGTCATCGCCTACGCGAGACTTGGAATCGGACGTCTGATTTACCAGCTTCCTGTCAACCTGTGCAAGATTTTTATCGATGAGATTTTCGGGGATAATGTTCCCTATGACATGGAAGAGGAAACTCTCACCACCATCAACAAGTTTTTTGAAAACAATCTGAATGTTTCGGAAACCTCCAGGCAGCTTTTCATCCACAGAAATACGCTGGTCTACAGGATTGAGAAGCTTCAGAAGAGCACGGGGCTTGACATCCGTGTATTTGATGACGCTTTGACTTTCAAGATCGCCCTTATGGTGGTCAGTTATATGAAATATCTCGAAAGCGTGGATTATTAATCTGTGAGGATCTGAGGTGAGCCCGCTGCCTTCAGGCGGAAACGGGAAGTGCCTGCAGCTTGCGTTTTAACACCGGCTGTCCGGATTGACTGGACAGCTGGTGTTTCTGTTTTACGCTCGATAATAAATGTAAAACAGATTAATGAAAAAACGTTAATGAAACGGAAGAAAATTCCTGTTTTCGGGCATCCCGGCGGCGGGTTTGACTTTGACAATACCATGGCGCTATGGTAAACTTAGAAGATGTAATGGGCGTAACGGTTCGTTTTTTCGGGAACGGTTACAGCGGGCGGCGGGGCGCCGTCTATATATCAGTTTACAGCAGAGGTGACACCCTTGGATAAATATGAATACAAGATACGGGCTGAGGAAATAAAGACGCTGATTTCACAGAAAAAATATGCGGAAGCGGCAAAGGTTGCGGATACCATTGACTGGACGAGGGTGAAGAGCGTGATGATGCTCTGTACGGTCAGTGACGTATACAAGGTAAACCGGAGATTTGAGGATGCGAAACTTCTGCTTGAGATGGCGAATGAGCGTCATCCTTCCGGCAGGATGATTATATATTCTCTGTGTGATCTGTCGATCCGGATGGGCGATGTGGTTCATGCGATTGAATATTATAAGGATTTTGTGCAGATCGCGCCAAACGACAGCGGAAGATATGTTCTTCAGTATAAGCTCTATGAAGCGCAGGATGTGGGGCTGGAGGAACGGATTGCCGTTCTTGAGGAGCTTAAGAAGAAGGACTACCGGGAGAAATGGGCCTATGAGCTGGCGTATCTGTATCATCGGGTGGGACTTGCGACCAAATGCGTAGAGGAATGTGACGAGTTGATCCTCTGGTTTGGAGAAGGAAAATATGTGATGAAGGCCATGGAGCTGAAGACGCTTCATCAGCCGCTTTCTCCGTCCCAGCAGAAGAAGTTTGACGCCTATATGATGCGCAGACAGGGATTGAGAGTACCGGAAGAGCCGGAGGAGGATGCTGCGGCGGCCAGCCGGCCGGAGAAGAAACCGACAGGACGGAACGGACAGGAGATGGACATCCAGGTAAAGACCATGGATGTGGGAAAATACAATACCATTAATCTGCAGAAGGAACTTGCTGCGAGCATGCAGGAGCTGATGCAGGAAGGGCGGCAGGCAGCCACGGCTGTAAGAACGGCGCCCGCACAGACACCTCAGGAGCAGGTTTATACAGAGCCGGCACATCAGGAGCCGGAATATACAGGGCAGGTTTATCAGGAGCCATCCTGGCAGCCGTCGGAAACGGAGTATACCGGGCAGAATGTGGAAGCTTCGTATGAGGCCTTTCCTGCGACGGACTATACTGCCGTGGAAGAAGTACGGCCTGCGGAAGAAGAGGAGGGTGACGATATCCCCGGTGAAGGATATCAACATGCTCAGACAGATTATGAGAATTACCTTTCTCAGGAATATGACGGGCAGATCAGTATGGTGGTGCCGGAAGAGCGCCCGGTGGAAAAGCAGATCACCGGTCAGATGAACATCGAAGATATCATGCGCGAATGGGAAAAGATGAAGCGCGAGAATGAAGAAAAGCGCAGGCAGGAGCTCCGGCAGCGCGTACAGGAACAGACGGGGGCGCTTTTCAGAGATTTTGATGAAACTTCGAGAAAGGGCGTGCTGGAGCGCCTTCAGAAGGAAGAGCGCATTCCGGTGGACCGCAGAGCAAGGGAACGCTCCACAGGCGGTGTGATCTCCGCTCATACAAAGATCTGGGCAGCGGAAGAGGTGCAGAATGCGATGAAGGCTGCGGCAGCAGCGGGAAGCGCGGAAAAAGAAAAAGTGCAGGAACAGGTAAAAACGCCGGAAACACCGGAAATGCCTGCCGCACCTGCAGCGGCTCCCGCTACGGCCGAAACTCCTGCTGTTCAGGAAACGCCTGCAGTTCAGGAAGTCTCTGCAATACCGAAGGAATCTGCAGTTTTGGAGGAAAAGGAGCAGAAGCCTGTATTGGAGAGCATTGTTCCGGAAAAGGTGGAGCCGGAAAAGGCAGAACCGGAAAACATGGTTCCGGAGGTGGCAGCTGATTCTGCAGCGGTATCTGAAAAAGAACCGGAGCTTTCCGCGGAATCTTTGGAAACAACGGACATTGAAACGGCCAATCAGCAGAAAATGCTTCAGGCCGAAGAGGAAACGGCAGAGGAGCAGCCGGTCAGAGAGCCCAGGGAGGAGCAGCCGGTCAGAAAAGCGAAGGAAGAACAGAAGGAGAGACAGGCAGCTGGAAAACCCGGGGAAGGACAGAAGACGGTGCAGCCGGCCGGAAAGAAGAAGGCGGAAGGGACGGAAGGAGACCGCAGACTGAGCAGTGCGGAAAAGCGTCTGTTCGCTTCCTTTGTGCCGACGAAGGGCGCTATGAAGCGTCTGGTCACCGCTCTGGATCAGATCAGTCTTGCCGCGTATACGGGAAATCTGATTATTACAGGAGAACCCGGTTCAGATACGCTTGAGCTTGCGAAAAATGTGGTGAAGGACTTAAAGGCGAAGAACCCGGATTTTTCGGGCAGGATCGCCAAGATCACCGGAAGCGCCTTAAGCGGCAGCAAAAAGCCGCCGGAAGAGTTGGTGGAAAAGCTGGCCGGAGGAGTACTGATGATCGAAAAGGCGGGTGAGATCAGCGAAGAATGCGCGAAGAAGCTTCAGCAGGCGCTGAATCAGGAGCGTTGGGGGATTTTGGTCATCCTGATGGATACGAAGCGCAGGATCAGGAAGCTTCTGGAGGAGAATCCGGAAATGGCCTCCTTCTTCAATGCGCGATTTGATGTGGAGGCTCTGGATAACAGCACGCTGGTGGCATACGGCTGTCAGTATGCAAGAATGCAGGAGTACGCCATTGATGAGCTCGGCCGGCTTGCTCTGCACACGCGTATAGAAGACATGCAGACCAGCGATCATATTGTGACCGTTAAGGACGTGCGGGAGATTGTGGATGATGCGATTGATCATGCGGAGAGGAAGACGCCAAAGCATTTTATGGACGTGCTGCTTTCCCGCAGATATGATGACAACGACATGATTATCCTGCATGAAGGGGATTTCATATAATGAGGCATGCCGCTCAGGGCATAGCCTGAGGCGGTGGGAAGGGAGGCAGAGATGGCAGGCGCAGCAAAAACAAAAAAAGGGGAAAAGGTATTCATCTCTGAGGCGGACGAGTATCTGTTCGCGCAGGGAACGCACTATGACATTTACAAAAAGCTTGGCGCACACCCTTCGGTGGAGAGAGGAAAGAAAGGGACTTATTTTGCGGTCTGGGCGCCTCATGCAGCACAGGTTCATGTGACCGGAAGTTTTAATGGCTGGGATGAGACGAAGGATGAGATGAAGAAAAAGGGGCCGGGTGGAATCTATGAGCTTTTCATTCCTGGTGTGGGATGCGGGGAAATGTATAAATTCCTGATTACCACACAGGATGGCAGGAAGCTGTATAAGGCGGATCCGTTTGCAAACTATGCGGAGATGCGTCCCGGAACGGCATCCATTACGACTGATTTGTCACGTATTCGCTGGAGCGACAGCGTGTGGATGGAGGAACGGGCGAAAAAGGATATGAATAAGGAGCCGATGGCTATTTATGAATGCCATATTGGTTCCTGGATGAAGCATCCGGACGGTACGGAAGATGGTTTCTATAATTACAGGGAATTCGCGGAGCGCCTGGTGGCTTACCTGAAGGAAGTAAAGTTTACTCATGTGGAGCTGATGGGAATCGCGGAGCATCCTTTTGACGGTTCCTGGGGCTATCAGGTGACAGGGTATTATGCTCCCACATCCCGCTATGGGACGCCGGAGGATTTTGCCTGGCTGGTCAACACCCTGCACAGAAATAAGATCGGTGTCATTCTGGACTGGGTGCCGGCGCATTTTCCGAGAGATGCGCATGGGCTGGCTGATTTTGACGGACAGGCGCTGTATGAGCATCCGGATCCGAGGCGTGGAGAGCATCCGGACTGGGGAACAAAGATTTTCAATTACGGCATGAACGAGGTGAAAAACTTCCTGATCGCCAACGCTCTTTACTGGATTAAAGAGTTTCACGTGGACGGCCTGCGGGTGGATGCAGTGGCCTCCATGCTCTATCTGGATTATGGGAAAAAAGACGGTGAGTGGCTGCCGAACAAATACGGCGGAAATAAAAATCTGGAGGCCATTGAATTTTTCAAACACCTCAATTCTGTGATTCGCGGGGCATTTCCCGGCGTGATGACCATCGCGGAAGAATCCACCGCATGGCCGCTGGTGACCGGCGAGATTGAAAAGGGTGGACTCTACTTCAGCTATAAATGGAATATGGGCTGGATGCATGATTTCTGCGAATACATGAAGCTGGATCCTTATTTCCGCAAAAATGACCACTATGCGATGACCTTTGCCATGAGCTATAACAATGCAGAGAATTATATCCTTCCGCTGTCCCATGATGAGGTAGTTCATCTGAAATGCTCCATGGTCAATAAGATGCCGGGATATCGTTTTGATAAATATGCAAATCTGCGTGCAGGCTATGCCTATATGTTCGGTCATGAAGGAAAGAAGCTGCTGTTCATGGGGCAGGAATTCGCTCAGGAACGGGAGTGGAGTGAAGCCAGAGAGCTTGACTGGTATATGCTTCAGGATGAGCTGAATGCGGGAATGCTGGAATATGTGAAGGAACTTCTTCGCATTTACCGCAAATATCCCTGCATGCATGAGATTGACAATGACTGGGGCGGATTCGAATGGATTAATGCGGACGATGCGGAGCGAAGCACCTACAGCTTCATCCGAAAATCCTCCGATGGAAAGAACAGTCTGCTGTTCGTTCTGAACATGACGCCCGTGGCGAGGCCGGATTACTGCGTGGGCGTACCGAGACGCAAAACGTATAAACTGCTTCTGAACAGTGATGATAAGCGGTTTGGAGGAAACGGGTCAGAAATTCCCGCTTCCATCCGTGCGGTGTCCAAACCCAGCGACTACCGCCCGTACCGGATTACCTTTGATCTTCCGGCATCGAGTGCTGTGATTTTTGTTTTCTGAGAAAAAGTCCCCTGCGGACAGGACCTGATAAAGAGTCTGCCCGCAGGGGCTTTTTATCTGTGGTATTTTGAACGGACGTTTTTTGATGACCGGACGTTATCCAACGGCTGTCTGCTTGGCAGAAACGGGCTTCGCAGAGGAAAATTCTCCGGAGGGAAGCTCTTCCAAAGCAGGATCTTCCGAAGCAAGCTCTTCCGGGGAAAGGCGTACAGCGGAAAGGCCGGCGGCCTGCTGCAGCAGATAGCGGTATCTTTTCATGACAGCGTTCTGTTCGTAGATGTAGCAGTCGATCAGATCCGGATCGGTGACATAGTCAAAGCCGGCATACGCATCCTCCAGCTCGCATCTCGTCTTCTGTAGATCCAGCATCAGGCTTTCCTGGTAAGTGAGAGGCTTGTCCGTTTTGGAGACGAAGCCGCGGCTGAAATGAAATTTCATGTTTTTTTCCTTTCCGGTTTTTGCCAGCAGGTTTTGTATT
This sequence comes from uncultured Lachnospiraceae bacterium, assembly GCA_900544445.1. Classification (GTDB taxonomy): domain Bacteria; phylum Bacillota; class Clostridia; order Lachnospirales; family Lachnospiraceae; genus Eisenbergiella; species Eisenbergiella intestinigallinarum. The sequence continues at coordinate 59,327 of UQVK01000006.1, read as the reverse complement.
TAAGTATATACGGCTGATGGGAAAATATACATGTCATAATCGGTTTGTGAAAAACATAAGCTGTAAGGAAGCGGAGGGGACAGCCGTACGCGGTGCAGCGGCCCGGAAAAGAGGAAAACGGAATGGATCACACCATGGGGATACTGATGATAGGCGCGGCCTGTCTGCTGGTTCTGCTCGTGGCCGCCATGCGCAGTAAAACGCAGATTTTTTTGAATTTTATTCTTCGGGCGGTACTGGGGCTTCTTCTGATCTATTTTGTGAATTCTTTTCTGGACGGGAGGGGGATTCCGGTACACGTGGGACTGGGGGCCGTGAGCCTGTTTGTCAGCGGTGCGCTGGGGGCGCCTGGCGTTCTGCTGCTGTATGGAATCGGGATATGCGCGTGGCTGCTGGGGTGAAAAAGCGGCGCATGAAGAGCGGATTCCATGGCCTGAAAAAAGTTTTTGACAGAAGGAATGCCGTATTTAAGCCGTTCTCCGGACTTTTTGAGGGACCATCTCGAAATCTGTTGGAGATAATTTACAAAAATGATTTTTTTGTCCGGTGCCTATGGACAATCTCAAAAAGATGGGATATACTTCATTTCATCAAACGGAAGCGATTGCTTCTGAATCGGGATTTTCCGTTCTGGGAATCCGTCATCTTTTATTCTGATATACTTTCTTATGTATTTCGTTTGTATTCCTTTTTTCCTGAGAATGATGAGATAAGGAAATTGAGACAGAGGATTTTGTGACAGCCAAAGGGGGAATTTTTCTGAGAAAAAATATTCTTGCGATATGTGACGAAGAGCAGGATTATGCCAGCCATTTTCTGGATTACCTGAGCCGGAACGGAGGAAGGGAGAACTTTCCCTTTGAGGTGCGGGTGTTCACGGAACGGGAGTCCTGGGAACATTTTTTGAAACAGAACAGTGTATCGGTCCTGCTCGTTTCCCAGCCGTTTTATGAGCGGTATGCGGAGGGCTGGGAGGCCGGGCAGGTGATCGTTCTGGCAGAGGGCGGAGAAGGGCCGCCGGGAGAGCTCTGGATCGAAAAGTATCAGTCCGTGGAGGCAGTGGTCAGAAGGGTTCTTGAACTTTCCGCGGAGCGGGGGCTTCTTCCCCCGGCAGCCCGTATGGGGGAGCGGCAGGGAATGAAGCTGATCGGCATCTATTCACCGGTAGGACGGTGTCTGCAAACCACATTTTCTTTTACTCTTGGGCAGCTTCTTGCCCGAAAAAACAAGGTGCTTTATCTGAATTTTGAATGCTTTTCCGGCCTGGGGAAAATGCTGAGACAGGAATTTCAGGCGGATCTGTCGGATCTGATCTATTTCCTGCACAACGGAGACGGAAGATTTCCCTATCGGCTGGAAGGAATGACACAGAAGGTGAACGGCCTGGATTATATTCCTCCCGCCTTTTCCTGCCTGGATCTGCAGAGGGTGGAAAAGGAGGAATGGATGGCGCTTCTGGACGAGCTGGGGCAGAGCGGACTGTATGACTATGTCATTCTGGATCTGTCGGAGGTGGTCAACGGACTGTTTGACATTCTGAAACGCTGCTTCCGGGTCTATACGATCGTCCGGGAGGATGGCTTTGCGGCGGCGAAGCAGGCCCATTATGAGGAACTGCTCACCTGCCTGAATCATGAGGATATTCTGGAGAATACCCGAAAGTGCAGGCTTCCCCTTTTCCGGCAGCTGCCGCAGGACCTGGAGAACCTGACCAGAGGCGAACTGGCGGAGCTGGTGCAGAAGCTGATTGCGGAGGATCTGAAGGAATGACAGAGGAAAGAAAAGAAGAATATCTGAAAATCAAGGAGGAAATCCGCAGACAGCTGATTGGAAGCATGGATTTTACCAGGGAAATTACGGACGATGAGCTGCAGGGGGCGATCGCGGAACGGCTTCGGAGCAGGCAGTTTGCCGGAAAGCTGGACATCTATGAAAGGGCGAAACTGGGAAAGGAACTTTTCTTCGCGCTCAGGGGACTGGATATCCTGCAGGAGCTGATAGAGGACGAACAGGTGACGGAGATCATGATCAACGGGCTGGAGGGCATTTTCGTGGAGCGGGCCGGCAGGCTGTTTTCCTGGCCGGGAGGCTTCGAGACGAAGGAGAAGCTGCAGGATGTGATCCAGCAGATCGTGGCTGGCTGCAACCGGACGGTGAACGAAGCCTCGCCCATCGTGGATGCCAGGCTGAAAAATGGTTCCAGAGTGAACGTGGTGCTGGACCCGGTAGCCTTAAACGGCCCGGTGGTGACGATCCGCCGTTTTCCGGACGAGCCGATCGGCATCCGGCAGCTTGTGGAAATGGGTTCCATCACGCAGGAGGCCTGCCGGTTCCTGGAGGCTCTGGTGAAGGCGAGATACAACATCTTCATCAGCGGCGGGACGGGAAGCGGGAAAACCACCTTTCTGAACGCGCTTGCGGAGTTCATTCCAAAGGATGAGCGGCTGATCACCATCGAGGACAGCGCGGAGCTGCAGATCCGGGGAATCGCCAATCTGGTCAGACTGGAAACGAGGAACGCAAACATCGACGGGTGCCGTCCCATTACCATCCGTGATCTGATCAAAACGGCGCTCCGTATGCGGCCGGACCGGATCATCATCGGAGAGGTGCGGGGAGCAGAGGCGGCAGATCTGGTTGGGAGCGCGTTAAACTGCGGTCATGACGGTTCCATGTCAACCGGGCATGCCAACAGCGCGGCGGACATGCTGACCCGCCTGGAGACGATGATGCTGATGGGAGTGGAAATCCCTTTGTCCGCCATACGCAGACAGATTGCCTCCGGAGTGGATATCATCGTTCATCTGGGAAGGCTGCGGGACAAGAGCCGGAAAGTGCTTCAGATCATGGAGGTTGTGGGATACGAAGAGGGGGAAATCCGTCTGTCCACCCTGTTCTCCTTTGAGGAGACGGGAAAGGCGGAGGGAAACGTCCAGGGAACGCTGGTGAGAAAGGGGGAACTGATCCATGCGGACAAGCTTAAAATGGCGGGAATTGCTTCCGCGTAGCCGAAAAAAAGAGGAGCAGGAAAAGGAGCATGCGCCGGACTATCGGACATATCGGTTCGGCGGGAGGGAATTTGCGCTTTATACCCTGCAGGGACTGGGTCTTACAGTCCTGATTGCCTGGTTTTTCTACCGGTCTCTCTGGGCGGTCATTCCGCTCCTGCCCCTGGCGGTTCTTTTCCTGCGGGGGATGCAGGAGAGCCTGGCGAAGCGCAGGAGAGAAACGCTCGCGCTTCAATTCCGGGACCTGATTCTGTCTGCATCAGCGGGGCTGCAGGCCGGGTATTCCCTGGAAAACGCCTTTCTGACGGCAGGCGAAGATGTGGAACGACTGTATGGGAGGGACAGCATCATGGCGGCAGAGGTGGCTGTCCTGCGGAGAGGGATTGAAAACAACATTCCGCTGGAACAGATGCTGAAAAGTCTGGGGAGGCGCAGCGGCGTTTCGGATATGGAGGACTTTGCGGAGGTATTTGCCATTGCCAGGAGGGCTGGCGGGGCAATGAACGACATGATCCGCAGGAGTGCCGCGGTTACCGGAGATAAAATTGAGATTTCCAGGGAGATCCGGACCCTTCTCGCTTCCAGAAGATACGAACAGAAAATCATGAATCTGATTCCATTTCTGATTGTGGCCTATCTTCAGTTCACTTCGGCCGGTTTCTTCGATGTGCTGTATGGGAATCCTGCAGGGATTCTGATCATGACGTGCTGTCTTGCGGTCTATCTTGCTGCGTTTCTGTTGTCGGGAAAAATTGTGGATATTGAGGTTTGATGCGTATGGGAATGATTTATGCTGGAATTCTTGTGGCGCTGGGCGTGCTTCTCTTTCTTTCACGGAAAGAGGAGATCCGGGCCGACCCGGATACGCCGGTGTTTGGCCGTTACTTTCTGAAGCCTGCGCTGTGGCTGTATAAGCGGTGCCAAAAGAAAGAAACCGGACGGAAGCTGCGGGAGGAACTGCGGCTTCTGTATCCGGCGGGAGGGGAAGAAAGATTCCGCCGCTATCAGGTGGAGAAACTGAGCGGGCTGCTTCTGGTCTGCTTTGCTGCGGCCGTACTCGGCGGGCTGATCCGCATATCGGGCGGCATGGAGCAGAGGCTTACGGAGGATGGCTGGCTGCGAAGAAATTCCTACGGGGAAGGGGAGGCGGATGTCCGGCTGAAAGGGCAGGCAGCCGGAACGGAAGGCTGGGAGCAGGAGGTGGAGCTCACGGTTTCAGAGCGCAGATATACAAGGCAGGAGCTGGAGGAAATGGTTGAGCAGGTACGCGCATTTCTGGAGCAGGAGATCCGGGGAGAGAACGAAACGCTGGATGAAATCCGTTCTTCCCTTTCCCTCCCTTCTCAGGTGGAGGGATACCCTTTTCAGATCGAATGGAAAAGCGGAAATTATGAGCGGATTCGTGCCGATGGGACTGTGAGCAATGAAGAAACAGGGGAAAAGGGAGAAATTGTGGAACTGACGGCAGTGCTGAGCTGTTATGAAAATACCTGGGAGGAGACCTTTTCCGTGCGGGTGTGTCCTCCGGTTCTGACGGAAGAGGAGCGGCGGGAACGACTGCTGCTTGCGGAAATCGCGAAAGAGGATGAGGCCGCGGCGTATGAGGAGGGTTTTTGGCTTCCGCGGCAGGCGGAAGGGGAAGAAGTCGTCTGGACAGAGGAACGTTCCGACAGCAGTCTGCCGATCTTCCTTCTGGTGATAGGGCTGGGAATCGTGCAGTACCGGTTCATGGATGATGATCTTCGAAAGAAACTGGAAAAAAGGGAGAGACAGCTTCTGCTTTCCTATCCGGAATTCATCAGCAAGCTCACGCTGCTGATGGGAGCAGGACTCCCGGTGAGAGCAGCCTTTGTGCGGATGGCATCCGATTACCGGAAGAAAAGATCAGATGGCAGAAATTATGTGTATGAAGAACTTCTGCTCGCCTGCCGGGAGATGGAAAGCGGAATCACGGAGGTCGAGGCTTATGAGCATTTCGGACAAAGATGCCGTCTTCCGCAGTACAGGAAATGCGTGACGCTTCTGGTGCAGAATCTGAAAAAGGGTTCCGCAGGGCTGCTGGCGGCGCTGCAGGAGGAAGCACAGCATTCCTTTGAGGAACGGAAAAGAAACGCCAGAGAGGAAGGGGAGCGGGCGGGTACCCGGCTTCTGCTCCCCATGATGATGATGCTTGCGGTGGTGATGGTGCTGATCCTGGTACCTGCCTGTTTTTCCTTTGCCGGGATGTGAGCTGTATGGATGGGATTGCAGGGAGAGTGGGGAGAAGCGGAGAAGGTACGCTGAGACCGCAAAAAAACGGATGCCGCCGTCGGGCGGCAGAAAGGAGAAAACAATGAAAAGGATGTATGCGAAAATGAGGTGTCTGGCAGCAGGGCTTCAAAGAAAGATGGGAAAGATCCTGTATGATGAGGAAGGGATGGGAACGGTGGAGGTAATTCTGATCATTCTCGTGCTGATCGGTCTGGTCATCATTTTCAAGAGCCAGCTCACCGATCTGGTGGAGAGCATTTTCACCAAAATCACCAAACAGGCCGGAACCATCTGAGAGAAAGGAGGGGGCGAACGTGAAAAGCGGCTATATCACGGTTTATCTGTCATTGGTGACGGGAGTTCTGCTGTCGCTGATTCTGACGATGGTCGAGGGCGTCCGGCTCCACACCATGCGCGCGCAGACGGAATGCGTGATGGATATGGCGATGGACTCCGCACTGGCGGAATACCACAGGGAGCTTCTGGAACAGTATGACCTGTTTTTCATCGATATGTCTTATGGTTCGTCCCCGGCCTTTGCCAATGTGGAGGAGCATATCAGAGGCTATATGAATATGAATTTCCGGCCCTTTGAGGTGTTTGATGTTCCGATAGGAAAGGATCTGACAGCCCTGAATGCGAATGGAGTGGAGCTTCTGAAGGCCTCAGTCGCTTCAGACGATGGGGGCGCAGTGCTGAAACGTCAGGCGGTGGATTATATCAAAAATCGGTGGGGATTGAGTTATCTGAACCAGGCTGCTGTAAATGCCGAGGTGCTGGACCGCAGAGGGTATCTGGACAGCGATGTGGAGCAGCGCAGGACAGAAACGGAGCGGCAGGTGAAGGAAAGGATTCTGCAGAAACAGCAGCAGGAGGAGGAAGACTGGGAGGGACAGAATGTGGAACTGCCTTCCGATGTGGTGAATCAGGCGAGAGCAGAAGGAATCCTGGGACTGGCTTCCAGCCGTCCGGGAGAACTGTCCAGGACGTCGATTCCCACACAGACGCTTCTGTCCCACAGAGACAGCCTGATTCAGGGAACCGGCCTGCCGGAAGGAAAAACGAAGCCGTCCGGCATATCGGGAAACTGCCTGTTTCTGAAATATGTGATGGAAAAGTGCGGCTTTTACGGAAAAGAAAAGGAGCATGCCGCCTTCTCCTATCAGATAGAGTACATTCTGGAGGGCGATGGAAATGATCTGGACAATCTGCGTGCCGTGGCAAATAAGATTCTTCTCATCAGAGAGGCGGCTAATGTGGCATATCTGTTCGGAGACAGCGCGAAACGGGAACAGGCGGAGGGAACGGCTCTTCTGATCAGCTCCATTCTGACACTGCCGGAGCTGACCGAGCCTGTCACGGCACTGATTCTGTTTGCCTGGGCCTATGCGGAAAGTGTGCGGGATCTTCGTATCCTGTTTGACGGAGAAAAGGTTCCTCTGGTGAAAACGGCGGAAAGCTGGAATACGCCATACAGTCAGCTTCTTACTTTCCGCGGACATCTGTCGGAATATACGAAGGGACAGAGAGGTATGAGTTATCAGGATTATCTGGGAGCCTTTCTGTATCTGCAGTCGGAAGAAACCACCCTGAAGCGGCTGATGGATGTGATGGAAGCCGATATTCGTATGACACCGGGAAATGAAAATTTCCGAATGGACGGCTGTGTGGATGCCATAACAGCACAGGCTTTTGTAGAGAGCGGATATGGACGCAGCTTCCAGATTATGCGGGCCTGTCAGTATGAATAGCAGGACCTGGCGTAAAACGGATTCTGAGGATGGTTAAATTATAAATCGCCTGCCGGAAGGAAGAAAACGGCGGAGAAGACGGAAAGGAAGTGAGCCGGGATGCCCTCTTTGCGGTCGAAGAACCTGTTATTTTATCGTAACTGTAAATTCCAATCCTTTCAATATGCCATGAATTTCCGAACGCTTATTTTTCACATCAGTCAGGCAGACTTTAAGTTCTTTTATGCTTCCCAGAAGCATGCTCCCCAGAAGCGGACGGCAAAGAGGGTGTCCCGGCCTGCTTCCGACAGAGGCAGAGTGGAAAACGGTATGGAAGCCTCCATGACTGTGGAAGCTTCGCTGGCAGTTCCGCTGTTTCTGTTCTTTATGGTCAATGTCCTGTCCTGCCTGCTGTTTTTTCATACGTTTCTTTCCAATCTGGAACAGCTTCATCAGCAGGGAAGGCAGCTTTCCATGATGGCTTATATGGCGGGAGACAGCGGGCTGATTCGGGATGACATGGTACAGCTTGTGCATCCGGAAAGGATCAGTCCCGTGGTTCCGATTCTCGGATATCCGGGAACGACGATTGTGAGCTGCTGCTATATGCGGGCGTGGACAGGCTACGATGTGGAGCACAGAGCAGAGGGAGGAGAAGGAGAGGAAACCTATGTTTATATTACGGACGGCGGAAGCGCCTATCATATGGCGAGAAACTGTACGCATTTAACGCTGTCCATCACGCTGGCCGGAAAAGAGGAGATGGAAACCCTGAGAAATGCATCTGGAGGCAGATACAGGCCCTGTGAAAGATGCGGCGGGGACGGCAGCGGAATTGTGTATATCACAAAGGAAGGGGACCGGTATCACAATACCATAGAGTGCAGCGGACTGAAACGGTCGGTGCGTTGTATACCGATTTCCGAAGCTGTGGGAAGAACGCCCTGCAGCCGCTGCTGTGCCTGAAAGAAGATGGATTCAGACGGAGGAAGAATGGGAAGATGGCAGAACATATCATATTGTGCGGATATCTTGGAATCTGTTCCTGTTATGACTGCAGGTACAGACGTATTCCACTGTGGCTTTTAAGACTGGGAATCGGGATTGGGGGTCTGTATGCGGCAGTGCTGCTGTTTTCCGGACAGATTGCCTGGCAGGCTGCGCTTACCGGAGCGGCACCCGGAGCAGTGATGCTGCTCTACAGCCGCCTGTCGCAGGAAAAACTGGGATGGGCCGACGGACTGATGGTAATTCCGGCCGGCCTTATGCAGCAGTGGGAGAGATGTACGGCGGAGGTACTTTTAGCCTGTTTTCTCACCTTCCTTGTGGCGCTGATTCTGCTTCTTTCGGGAAAGGGAAGCAAAAATACAAAAATTCCTTTTGCGCCGTTTTTTCTCGCTGCCGTGCTGCTTTTGGGGATAACGGATATCGGGCTTTAGAAAGGAGGAAAAGGATGAGAGGGCGGCTGGACAGAAAAACAATAAAAAATACCGGATATCTCCTTAACGCCTACATGACGCTGGAAGCCTGTTTTATCGTGCCGATTGCAGTGATTTTAACGGCGTTTTTGCTTATTCTGACTTTTTACCTGTATACAGTCTGTTTCTTGAATCAGGCAGCATATATTGCGGCTTTTCGTGCAAGCCTGACGGAAGGAGCAGGGTATGTCAGAGAGGAAAAGGCGGGAGAGGAGCTGGAAAAGCTGCTTTCGGAAGCGCTGATCCGTCTTCCCGAGATGCAGCAGGAGATTACGGCTACCTCCTCCGGCGTGACGGTGGAGGTAACTGCGGAGTGGGCTCTGCCGGGACTTTCCATCCTGCCGGCGGATGTGGGGATACTTCGGATAGAGGCTGAGAAGGAGGCCCTGATCAGAGACGCGCCCGCGTTTATCCGGGGCATGAGGAAGCTTTCCGAAATCGGGGAGAGCGGCTGACAGCCGCGGAAAGGAAGAATATATGAAGAAACCTTTATATAAACGGGAACTGAGTCACAGCTATCTGGTTATGGAGGATATTCCGCAGGAGCTATCAGGCCACTACCAGTATCGGATGATTCTGAGGAACCGGATTCCGGGACTGCTGACAAGCAGCGAACGATATATGGAAGGAAGGAGCTGTCTGTATTACGACATCAGCTCCAGGCAGTCTCTAGGACAGATGTATCTCTCCGCAAAGATCGGCATAAAGGAGATTCGTGGAATCATTGACAATCTTGCTCAGGTGCTGGACACCATGTCGGAATATCTGCTGGAGGAGCGTTTCCTGATTCTGGAGCCGGAATATATTTATATGGATCTGGAAACGGAACAGCTCTTTTTCCTTTATTATCCTTTTCAGGAAGAGGACGCGGTGGAGGCACGTTATCTTCCGCTGGCAGAATTCTTTCTGGAGCACGTGGATCACAGGGAAGAAAGGGCGGTAGGCGCTGCCTATCAGTTCTATAAAATGTCCAAGGCGGAAAACTTTATGGTGGGGAGCTTCCGTACGTTTCTTGAGAAGGGACTGCTGGAGGAGAGGGAACAGGAGGGCAGTCCCGCAGGCTCGGGAAGGGCAGAATATTCCCGGACGGGATATAGCTGGCAGGATTATCCCAGGCCGGGTTACCGGAGAGAGGAGTTTTTGGAAAGAAAATATGCTCCTGAAAACGTACGGTCATCGGAAAGAAAGGCGGCAGCCTGTTTTTATGAGGAAGAGGGACCATATGAATATGGCGCTGCGGAAGAGGATTTGGAAGGAAAGCGGTACAAAGAAAAAGAGTATAAAGAAACAGGAAATAAAGAAGAACAGGGGGACCTGAAACAAAAACGAAAGAAGCGCCGGAAAGCGGTGGGACTTCTTGCAGCTTCAGCGATCATTTTTCTTCTGCTCTGCGCTGCAATCTGGTACAGGAAGCCGGAAGGCGGAGAAAAGACGGCAATGTTCGGCATTCTGGCAGCGGACGGTCTGTTCCTTCTGGTATGCCTGTGGAAGGCAACGGCGGAAACGGCTGATGAAACGGAAGAAAAGGCGGAGGAGGACGAGGAAATACCGGAGAGCAGTACATCTTTCTGGGAGGAGTATATTCCTCCGGTTCATGAGGAACTGGAAGGGCCGACGGTCTATCTGAGCCGGAGCGGTATGACGGGTGACAGTTCCGCTTCAGAACACAAAAGGCCCAGGCTGACCGGAATGACGGAGGAAGCGGATGGGCGAAAGGCTGAATATTCTCTGGAAAGGCTGCCTGTTCTTGTGGGAAAGCTGAAGAGCAGAGCACAGATTCTGCTGTCAGATGCGTCAGTGAGCCGGATTCATGCCAGATTTGTGGAACAGGAAGGGAGGACTGCGCTGATTGACCTGAATTCTACGAATGGAACCTTTATCAACGGCGTACGGCTGGAACAGGAGGAAGTGGCGTCACTGGAAGACGGGGATGAACTCCGTTTCGGAAACGTAAGGATGAAATATGAGGAATCCTGAAGAAAAGGCGGAAAAGAAGGAGAGACATGCAGAATTGACAAGAAAGAAGGGAAGTGATAACCTTTAAATAATTGAGGGGAGAATCACCGGAACAGGACGGGGGATATATGCGGATACAGCAGTCTGGTTGGGAAATGAAGCGGGATTTGGACAGAATACCCTGGTGCAGCGCGATTCTGACGGCAGTGAACGTCATCGTTTTTCTGGCCTGCCAGTTTTATGGAAATGTTCTTTATGCGCAGGGTTCTTTCAGCATCCTGTATCTGATTCGAAACGGAGAATATTACCGCCTTGTAACAGCGATGTTTTTGCATGCGGATATCAGCCACCTGGCGAACAATATGATCCTGCTGTATTTTGGCGGAGAGATTGTGGAGAAGACGATTGGAAAGGTACGTTATCTGATTCTTTTTTTCCTTTCCGGCATATGCGGAAATCTCCTTTCCGCTGTATATGAACTTTCCACAGGAAGCTTCTACGAATCCATCGGAGCGAGCGGTGCCGTTTTTGGACTGATAGGCGGACTGCTTTATTTGGTGATTGCGAGAAAGGGAAGAGCGGCCAGCATCTCGGTGCAGAGGATGGCTCTGATGATTCTTCTTTCTCTGTATTCCGGGTTCCAGAGTGTGAGGGTGAATAATGCGGCGCATCTTGGGGGACTGCTGAGCGGTTTTCTCGCAGCCTTTCTTCTGTGCCACGTGGGAAGACTTCCCGGAGAGAGGGCCCGGCGCATGGAGTGAGCGGGACCTGATTCCCGCTGTGGGCAGCGGGTGACTGTCATTGCCGTTCAGACGGCAGAAAGAGAGGTAAACGTGAGAGACGAAGGATGTATTTTCTGTAAAATAGCGAACGGAGAGATTCCGTCCAATACGTTGTATGAGGATGAGAAATATCGGGTGATTCTGGACCTCGGTCCGGCCACAAGGGGACATGCGTTGATTCTGCCGAAAGATCATTATGCGGATCTGTATGAACTGCCGGAGGAGAACTGCGCAGAGGTGCTGAAGCTTGCGAAGAAAATGGCGGAACGCATGAAAGAAAAGCTGGGATGTACCGGAATGAATCTGGTGCAGAATAACGGAGAATCCGCAGGACAGACGGTACATCATTTCCATATGCACCTGATTCCGCGTTATGACGACGGAAGCAGAATCGTGGCATGGACACCCGGAGAGCCTTCTGCAGAAGAGCTGGCCCGGATCAGGGATACGATCTGCGGGTAAAGGAAAAAACGCTTCAGGTAAGGCTTACGCCTTTCCTGAAGCGATTTCATCAAGCAGTCCCGCGATGGTCTTCGCAGCGTTCATCTGCTGGCTGGAATTCATTGCCTGAATGAAGCTCTGTCTGTTAAAGTAGAGCTCCTGTACCTTTTCCACCAGAAGAGCAGGACTCAGATAATCCTCATCGATGACCATGCTGAAGCCCTGAGATTCAAAGGAGCGCGCATTCAGAATCTGGTCTCCCCGGCTTCCTGCGGAAAGGGGAATCAGCAGATTGGGCTTTTTCAGGGCCAGAAGCTCACAGATGGCATTGGCTCCGGCGCGGGAAACCACAACATCAGCCATGGCAAACACATCCTTCAGCTCGGCCTTCAGATATTCAAACTGGACATATCCGGGCGTATTCAGAAGAAGATTATCCATCTTATCATTTCCGCACAGATGTACAACCTGAAAATCCTTAAGAAGCTCCGGAAGAGCCTCTCTGACCGTCTGGTTGATGGAGGAAGCGCCAAGAGATCCTCCGATCACCATCAGAACCGGTTTGTTTGCGGTGAAATGACAGAGGGTGAGTCCTGCGGCGCGGCTTCCTTTCAGAAGCTCTTCCCGGATGGGAGAGCCGGTCAGCACCGCCTTATCGGCGGGAAGTCCCTGCATGGTTTCCGGGAAATTACAGCAGACCTTTTGGGCGACGGGGATGCAGAGTTTGTTCGCAAGTCCCGGAGTCATATCGGATTCATGAATGACGCAGGGAATTTTGAGAGAAGCCGCTGCGCGCACGACAGGAACAGCAACAAAACCGCCCTTGGAAAAAACCACGTCGGGACGGATTTCCTTCAGGATACGTCGGGACTGTATATAACCTTTCATAACCCGGAAAGGATCCGTGAAATTCTTCAGATCAAAGTAGCGGCGGAACTTTCCCGTGGAAATCCCATAATAGGGGATATCATAATCTCCGATCAGCCTTTTCTCCATTCCTTCATAGGAACCGATATAGGAAATTTCATAGCCAAGCTGCCGCAGCGACGGCAGGAGGGCGATATTTGGCGTAATGTGTCCGGCGGTTCCGCCGCCGGTAAGAACGATTCTTTTTGACATGAATGCTTTCCCCCGGACTGTTTTGATATTATGCCTGCCCCTGAGCGAGCATGGATTCGAGGGCGGTGGCGAGCTGATCCGGGCAGGATGTGGGCTTGAAGCCGCAGCGGATGCCCTTCAGGCGGGAAATGGCGTCTTCCGCCTTCATTCCTTCCACCAGTCTGGAAATACCCTGCAGATTGCCATTGCAGCCGCCGGTAAAGGAAACCGACTTAATGATGTCTCCGTCCATCTCGATATCAATGTAGCTGGAACAGGTGCCTTTTGTCTTATATTTCATTATGAATGCCTCCAATCCGTTTGTGTCCGTTCTCTCTGACCGGCTTTGGGTAAAAGCGGATAAAAGAGAATCGGCCATAGGCATTATATCAAAAATCGCCTTTCGTTGCCAGTCTTTTCACAGGAAATGGAGATTTATGCTTTTTCCTGGAAAAAAGGAGCGAAATTTTACGGCCGGTTTCCGGCCTTACGGTATTGTAGGAGCGGCGGGCGGCTTCTATAATACAGGTACGGCGGATGAAAATCGGAGGAGAATATGGCATCATTTCTGGAAAATAAAGAACTTGTGGCTATGACCATTATACTGCTGCTGCTGAGCATTTTATGCAGATTTATTACAGGAATTTTTTTGAATTCACTGATTCGGGAGGCGGAAAACATGTCGACTACGCAAAACCGTCTTCTGAAGCAGTGCAAGGTAAAATTCAGAAACTGTTACAAGCTGAACGACGGGGTGCCCAATATTCCGGTGTTTGTGGACAAGTTTATGGGAAAAATCCAGATCGGAAGGATTTCCGTAGACGGACTGGCCCATCTGTCCGGCCAGCTGATGCTGCTCGCGGTTCTGTCTGCGGGGCTGGGAGCCTGCGCGGCGATCATCGATGGGAAAACGGTGGGAGAGATTCTTCCTTTTTATCTGATGAGCTTTCTGGGACTGTATCTGTATTTCAGCATTTCAGGTCTTGTGGATCTGGAAGGGAAAAAAGAGCTGCTGAAGATAAGCCTGACGGATTTTCTGGAAAATCATATGGCCCCCCGGCTGGCCATTCTGGAAGAATCCGAGATGCTGGCTGGTGGAAAGCCGGATCGTCGAAATCCGGGCAGCAGAGCGGCAGAGAATACCAAAACAGAGGTGAAAAAATCTGCGGATCCGGAAGCTGTGGCGGCGTTTGCTTTCGCAAAGGAACCGGAAACGGGGGAGGCTGAGAGAACGGTGCAGACCGTGGCAGAAGGAAAGAGCGCTGCCCAAAAGCGCATGGAGGAGCAGGTTTTTTCCAAGACGCAGGAGAAGGAGCTGGAGGAGCTGCTGAAGGAATTTTTTGCATAAAATCTTGAAAAGCCTGTACATCTTTGCTACACTAAGAACGGATTTGCAGAGATTTGTTTGCCGCTGGATGCGGCAGAACAGGAGGCTGGCACGAACGTTGTTCGTGCCAAAGAATGCCTCCGGCATTCTTTTATGATTTTATGCCGCCTGTGGCGGCAGAACAGGAGGAAAACAAATGAGCAAGGTGACTTTTGATTATTCGAAGGCAGCGTCCTTTATCGGTGCGCATGAAGTAGATTTTATGAAAAAAACGGTCTGCGACGCCAGAGACGTCCTGGTTTCCAAAACAGGAGCGGGAAACGACTTTTTGGGATGGATCGATCTGCCCGTGGATTATGATAAAGAAGAGTTTGCAAGAATCAAGAAGGCGGCTGCGAAGATCCAGAGCGATTCTGAAGTGCTTCTGGTGATCGGTATCGGCGGTTCCTACCTCGGAGCGAGAGCGGCAATTGAATTTTTAAGGCACAGCTTCTATAACAGTGTGAGCAAAGAGATCAGAAAGACTCCGGAAATCTATTTCGTTGGAAATTCCATCAGTTCCACCTATATTAAGCACCTGATCGATGTGATCGGAGACAGAGATTTCTCCATCAACATGATTTCCAAGTCGGGAACCACCACGGAGCCCGCCATCGCTTTCCGCGTGTTCAAGGAGATGATGGAGAAGAAATACGGCAAGGAAGAGGCTGCAAAGAGAATCTACGCGACTACCGACCGTGCGAAGGGCTCCCTGAAGGGACTTGCTACGGAAGAGGGCTATGAGAGCTTCGTAGTACCGGACGATGTGGGTGGACGTTTCTCCGTACTGACGGCTGTGGGCCTGCTTCCCATTGCGGTGAGCGGCGCGGACATTGATAAGCTGATGGAAGGCGCGGCAGAGGGACGCAGACTGGCTCTGGAAACGGAATATGAGAAGAACGATGCGCTTCTGTATGCAGCCATCCGTAACATCCTGTTAAGAAAAGGAAAATCCGTAGAGATTCTGGCCAACTATGAGCCCAGCGTGCATTATGTTTCCGAATGGTGGAAGCAGCTTTACGGCGAGAGCGAAGGCAAGGATCAGAAGGGAATTTTCCCGGCGAGCGTTGATCTGACCACGGATCTGCATTCCATGGGCCAGTTCATTCAGGATGGCGCCCGCATCATGTTCGAAACGGTGATCAATATCGAGAAGTCCAGAGAGGAGATCATCATCAATGAGGAGCCTGTGGATCTGGACGGACTGAACTATCTGGCCGGAAAGAGCGTGGACTTCGTAAACAAGAGCGCCATGAACGGAACGATCCTTGCGCATACGGACGGACAGGTTCCCAACCTGATGGTGAATGTGCCTGAGGTGAATGAGTATTACCTTGGTGAGCTCTTCTATTTCTTCGAGTTTGCCTGCGGCGTGAGCGGATATCTGCTCGGTGTGAATCCGTTCAATCAGCCCGGTGTGGAGAGCTACAAGAAGAATATGTTCGCTCTTCTTGGCAAGCCCGGCTATGAAGCGCAGAGAGAGGAGCTTCTGAAGAGGCTGTAATCCACTGCGGCACTGTGGTGCTTTTGGCAGGATAAATGCAGAATAACGTTCTGAAAGCGGATGCCCCGGGCGGCCGGTTCCATGATTGCATGGGCGGCTGGCCGGGGTATTTTTACGAAAAGGCAGAAAGATATGGCGTATACGGATTGATGGAGGAGGGAGAGAAAATGCTGGACTGTATTGTTGTTGGAATCGGCGGATTTGCCGGATCCGTCTGCAGGTATCTGATCGGACTGATCCCGATCACTGGAAAAAGCGGGTTTCCGGTAAAAACCTTTTTGATTAATATCATCGGTTCGTTTCTCATTGGGCTGATAGCGGCGGCAGCCGCAAAGAACGGTTCGTTAAATCCCAGGATCATTTTGTTTTTAAAGGTTGGCATCTGTGGAGGATTTACTACGTTTTCTTCCTTTGCGCTGGAGACGGGGGATCTGGTGAAGAATGGGAATGTGGGAATCGCGGTTCTCTATGCAGTGCTCAGTATGGTGCTGGGAGTGGCGGCTGTGTTTGGCGGAGAAGCGGTTGCCGGCGGCATGTGAATGCAGGACTAAATCCGACAATCGTGTTAGTTTACCCGAGTTTTGAACTGGATTCTGTGGGTGCGTATGGATATAATAGAGTTATCAAAAAGCGGAAAAGCATAGCGCGCCCGCCTGCGGCGGCATGAACCGACAGCTTATACAAAAGGGAGGTACATCATGGACAAAATTTATCGGCTTCCGGCAAGGCCGGAAGCAAAGGAAGCGAACGTGGTAAAGGGGGATAAATACCGGATCACGGTATTGACGGAGGGGCTTCTGCGCCTGGAGTACAGCGAAGACGGCGTCTTTGAGGACCGGGCTACGCAGACGGTGCTGAACCGGGATTTTGAGGAAACCGCGTTTGAGGTCAAGGAGACGGAAGAGGAGCTGATTATTGTTACAAAACGGCTTCGTCTCACCTATAACAGAAAAGCCTTCAACCCGAGAGGACTCATGATTCAGGTATATGGGATCGGCGGAGGCTCGACCTGGCATTACGGGGACGAGCTGCACGACCTGCGCGGCACGGCGAGGACACTGGATACCATCGACGGAGCCTGTGAGCTGGGACACGGCCTGGTTTCCAGACAGGGCTTTTCCGTGCTGGATGATTCCGGATCTCTGACGCTGAATGAGGACGGCTGGGTGGAGCCGAGGAAAAAGGGAGTTCAGGATCTTTATTTCTGGGGATATGGGGCGGATTTTTATGGCTGCCTGAAAGATTTTTACTATCTGTGCGGAAAGACGCCCATGCTTCCCCGGTTTGCTCTGGGCAACTGGTGGAGCCGCTATTATGAATATACCGAGGAAAGCTATCTGGAACTGATGCGGCGGTTCGACGAGGAAGGGATTGCCTTTACCGTAGCAGTGGTGGACATGGACTGGCATCTGGTTCATATCGATCCCAAATATGGAACGGGCTGGACGGGATATACCTGGAATCCGGACTTTTTCCCGGACCCGAAGCGGTTTATGGACAGCCTGCATGAGCGCGGAATGAAAATCACGCTGAACGTGCATCCGGCGGATGGGGTGCGCGCCCACGAGGAAATGTATGAGGCCATGGCAAAGGAGCTGGGGAAGGATATTTCCAAAGAAGAGCCGGTTTCCTTTGAGATCACCAATCCGGCGTTTCTTTCCGCCTATTTCAAGTATGCCCATCATCCCAATGAGGAAAAGGGTGTGGATTTCTGGTGGATTGACTGGCAGCAGGGGGGAATCACGAAGCTGGAAGGTCTGGATCCGCTGTGGATGCTGAATCATTTTCATTTTCTGGATAATGGCAGAGACGGAAAACGTCCCATGACCTTTTCCCGGTATGCGGGGCCCGGATCTCACCGCTATCCGGTGGGATTTTCAGGAGATACGGTGATCACCTGGGAATCTCTGCAGTTCCAGCCCTATTTTACCAGTACGGCTTCCAACATCGGTTATGGCTGGTGGAGTCATGATATCGGCGGTCATATGAACGGCTACAAGGATGATGAGCTGGAGGGAAGATGGTATCAGCTCGGCGTGTTCTCTCCGATCAACCGTCTGCACAGCACGAAAAATGAGTTTAACGGCAAGGAGCCCTGGCGCTTTAAGGCGGAGGTGCGCGCTGCGATGGATGACTTCCTGCGCCTGCGCCATAAAATGGTGCCCTATCTGTACACGATGAATCACAGGGCATATGCGGAGGATATTCCGCTGGTACTGCCCATGTATTATGATTATCCGCTGGAGGAGGCGGCCTACCATGTACCCAACGAATACTGCTTCGGTTCTGAACTGATTGTCATGCCGGTGACTTCACCCCGCATCAGGGGGCTGAACCGGGCGAAGGAGACCGTATGGCTTCCGGAAGGGCTTTACATGGATTTCTTTGACGGAACCATCTACGAGGGCGGCCGTGTTCTGGATATGTATCGCGGCATTGAGGCCATTCCCGTGCTGGCGAAGGCAGGGGCGGTCGTACCCATGCAGGAGGAAACGGACGCGGTGAGCGTCTGCGGCAATCCGGACCGGCTGGTTCTGAAAATGTTCGCAGGAGCGGACGGACGTTTTGTTCTTTATGAAGACGACAACGTTTCCTGTGCTTATGAAAAGGGAATCTGTGTGGAAACCGGACTGGAACTGGTATGGAACGGGGAACAGAAAATCCTGATCCATCCGGCGCAGGGAAGAAACGGCGCAGTGGTAAAGGAATTGATTCCGGAGGAAAGATCATATAGAATAGAGTTGTATGGCTGCACGGACGCTCCCGTTATCTGTATGGAAAACGGAAAAGCCCTTGCCGTGACACAGTCGCATGATACACAGAAGCATTGCCTGATCATAGAGCTTCCCGCGACGGATGTGGAGACGTTAAAAACCGTGACATTTGGCGCGCCGCTTTCCCTTGCGCAGAATGACGCGGCGGGAGCAATATCCCGTTTCCTGGATCAGGCAGAGATGGAATTTGATAAAAAATCAGCGATTGACACCCTTGTGCGCAGCGGGAAAAATCCCCTGGTCGTAATCAGCCAGCTTCAGACGATGGGACTGGATGAGGATCTGGTGAAATGTATCAGCGAGCTTCTGACGGCGCAGCCGGGTTGACCGGCAGCAGAAGCCTGAGCAGTTTGGAATCGGCAAAGCCTGCAACAGGTGTCAGTACGCGGAATGGAGACAGAAATGAAAATTGTGGTACTGGACAGAAGCAGCGTTGGAGAAGACGTATCCGTGGCCCCTTTCGAAAAGTACGGAGAAGTGGTTCTGTATTCGAATACTGTGGCGGCGGAGGCAGCGGAGCGGGTGAAGGACGCGGATATCATCGTGGTGAATAAGACGCCCATGAACGAAACTACCTTAAGCGGCGCTTCCCGCGTCAGGCTGATCTGTGAATTCGCGACGGGCTTTGACAATATTGACCTGGATTACTGCCGCAGCCGGGGAATCACCGTGGTGAACGTGAGGAATTATTCCACGGCGGTGGTGGCGCAGCATACCTTCGCCATGGCGCTCTATCTTCTGGAAAAGCTGCGTTATTACGACGATTACGTGAAAAACGGCGTGTATGCCTCTCAGTCCAGTTTCTCCCATTTCGGCATGACCTTTGGAGAACTGGATGGAAAGACCTGGGGCATTGTGGGCATGGGAAATATCGGACGAAAGGTGGCCTCCATCGCGCAGGCTTTTGGCTGCCGGGTAATTTTCTATTCCGCATCGGGTAAAAGTACCTGCACGGATTATGAGCAGGTGGATTTTGATACGCTGCTGGCCCAGTCTGATGTGCTTTCCCTGCACTGTCCGCTGAGCGACCGGACGAGAGGACTGATCGATCTGGCGGCCATGAAGAAAATGAAGCCTTCCGCAGTGCTGATCAATGTGGCAAGAGGACCTGTGGTGAAGGAAGCCGATTTGTGCACGGCGCTGAAGGAGAACCTGATTGCGGCAGCCGGGCTGGATGTGCTGGAGAAGGAGCCTATGGTTCCGGACAGTCCGCTTCTGGAGTTTCAGGACAGCAGCAGGCTTCTGATCACACCGCATATGGCCTGGGCCAGCCTGGAAGCTAGAACCAGAGTGGTGACGGAAACCTGTAGGAATATCGAAAGCTTTCTGGCCGGCGAGCCGCGGAATGTGGTGAGCTGAAGACGCAAGATGGAAAAAGACAATTTTTGAAGAAGAGGGACACCGCAGCCGCGGCGTCCCCTTTTATCTCTATTCCTTTTTCCTCTGCCGCCTTTCCTTCATCCGCTTTCGTGCCCGCATGGAGTGTTCATGCAGATATGCATTTCTGTCCTCGATATATCGGGCTTCCCGCTTCAGCTTCAGATAGCTTTTGAGGCGTTCCTCTGAAAGCTCCCCTCTCGCAACGGCAGCCCGCACTGCGCAGCCGGGCTCGCTTTCATGGCCGCAGTCACGGAAACGGCAGTAGGGGAAATAGCGTTCCACATCTTCAAATGCCGTATGCAGTCCCTCCGCAGAATCCCACATGCCGAGCTGTCTCATGCCGGGCGTATCGATGATCATGGCGCCTGGAAACAGGCTTTTTTCGGAAAGAAGAATCAGTTGACGGTGGGTGGTGGTATGGCGGCCTCTGGAATCGTCTTCACGGATTTCTCCGGTGGACATGAGAGATTCTCCGGCGAGGGCGTTGACCAGGGTGGATTTCCCTACGCCGGAAGACCCCAGGAAAACCGTGGTTTTCCTGGGCAGCAGGTATGGCGACAGCGCGTCAAGTCCCAAGCCGGTTCCGGCACTGATGGGAATGACGGGAACGCCGGGGGCGGCGGCCTCGGTCCGTGCGGTCATCTCCGCAGGACTGTCTGTCAGGTCGGCCTTGGTGAGGAGGATGACAGGCGATGCGCCCGTTTCCCAGGCCTGGGTCAGATAGCGCTCCAGCCGACGCGGATTCAGGTCGTGGTTCAGGGACTGCAGAATAAAAACATAGTCAAAATTTGCTGCGGCTACCTGTCCGGCATGGCCTGCTGATGACGGATCCAGCCGGGTAAAAACGCTTTTTCTTGGAAGCGTTTTCAGAATCAGACTGTCGCCGTGCTCCTGCAGGTTCAGAAGAACAAAGTCTCCGACGGTTGGACAGCTGTTTTCACCGGAGTAGTAAGCGCCTGCCTTCAGACGCGCGTAGCCGCTGCCGGATTCGCAGATAAATTCATATCTGTCTCTGTAAACGGCGGTAATTCTCGCCGCATCCTTCATATCGTATCCCGCGGGCAGCCAGGCGGGATCGAAGCCATAATCGGTAATATGCATAATTTTTTCTCTTTCTGCCGCTGAGAACGGCACTGTGGAGGTCGGGACGCAGACGCGCGTCCGTCCCGGGTTTCCATGGTTCTTTTCATAATAGTGACCATCTCCTTTCATCAGAACGCAAAAATCCCGCAGAAACAGTCCTTTTCAGGCCGTTTCTGCGGGATCGGATTAAAAATCACATCTACACGCGTTCTTTTGGGAAACAGGAAAAGGATTGCCGTTTGAAAAGATGCAGTTGAAAAATACGGTTCTGTATATTTCTCATGAATACGGCCTCCTTTCCGGTTGATTTCTGGGGTTGCGGAACCCTTCCGCCGTTGGGTTGTTCCGTTCGGAACAGATACGTCAGAGGGATCTGTATTCAGTATAAGAAAAAGGGCGGGAAGAAGCAAGGGGAATTTCAGGAAACTGCAGATCGGCGCTTCAGTAGAATGAACAAGATGAGCAATATTTGAACGTTTTTCTCTGAAACAAGCACAAAATTGACTGTTAAATATATATACTGCGTGCTAAGATAAATCCGGAATTAAGCGAAACGTCCAAAAGAGAAGGGATTTGCATGCGCTGCTTTGAACAAATTGCAGGAGAAATCTCTTGAGTCACAGGAAGGCTTGGGGAAATCTAAATAATTTTTTTAAGGAGGAATGTTATGAGAAGAAAAAACATCTTCAAAAAATCAATGGCTGCAACGCTGGCGATCGTAATCGCGTCGATGGGCATCGGCTGTGGGAGTACGTCGTCCACGGAAACTTCCAGCGTTGCGGAAAGTACGGCTGCGGCATCCACAGAAGCGGCCGCGACGGAGGAAGCTCCCACTGCAGAAAGCAGTTCTGCTGAAGGAACGGAAGCCGGAGAAGAAGATCTGTACGGCGAAGAGGTCACAATCAATGTAATGGCCTGGGACAGAGGAAGCGCGGCGCCTGGTACGACGACGGAAGACAACGCAATGACTCAGTGGATTCAGGAGCAGGTCAAGGAAAAGTTCAATATCAATGTGGAATTTACATCTGTTCCCCGTGCGGAGTCAGATGATAAGCTGAATATCATGATGGCGGGAGGATCCGCTCCGGATATTGTATTCACCTATGACCAGAATCTGTTTTATAATTATGCCAGCAGCGGCGCACTGCATGATCTGACGGATGTTTATGCCAAATATGGCTCCAATATTGAGGAATACTGCAGTGAGGCGCAGCCGATCAGCTTACTGGGAGACGCAAAATACGCGGTGATGAAACAGAGAGGAACGGAAAATCCCCGTCACGTGGCTTATATCCGGAAGGACTGGCTGGACGAGCTCGGCATGGAGCTGCCCACCACGAAGGAAGAACTGGGAGAGTATCTGTATGCGGTGAAGGAAAATAAGCTGGGCGGAGACAGTACGATTCCCTGGGCTATGGGTGGACGTTCGGACACGGAAAAGGTGTATCTGAATTTCGTCGGTTCCTATGTAAATCTGGAAAGCGACCGGGATGCCTATATTTATAATGAGGCTTATATGCTTGTCGCTCCCGGAGCCAAGGATGGGTTGAAGCAGCTGAATACCTGGTACAATGACGGCCTGATCACCCAGGATTTCCCGACGGATACTTCTGAGGATATGTACAAGGCAGCCATCGCAAACGGCAGCGCCGGATTTGTGCTGGATGACACGACGGCTCCCTGGTCCAGCATTGAAGTTCTGAATAACAACGTGGGCCATGAGACCTTTGTACCGGTTATGTGTTTCGATCTGGAAGACGGTTCCTATCGGAATCCGTTTAATCCCAGATATGCCATGTTTGTAATGATTCCTTCCAGCGTGAGCAAAGAAAAGCTGGAAGCCTGCATGAAATATCTGAACTGGATGGCAGATCCGGAGGTAGCGGTGAACATCACCTATACGCCTGAACATGAGACCAATGAGGAAGGCGTAGCGCTGGCTCCTACTACACAGGAGAAGGCAGATCTGGGCTATCCGGATAACAACAGTGATTTCAATATTATGAATGATAATTTCTTCTGGATGAACGATAACGAGATCATGGCTCAGACCGGTTATGATACGCAGGCATCTGAGTGGGCATCTCTGGAATGGTATCAGAACTATTATGAAACCCGTCTGGTCGGAAAGTTTACTTTCCCTGTTTACGCTTATGTTTCCGATGCGGAGCAGACCTATGGGGCGGATATCAAATCCAGGATGATCGAGTTCGCATATAACGTGATCTGCTGTTCTTCCGATCAGTTTGAGACCGTTTATGAAAGCGGTTATAATGAACTGCTGAATGCCGGACTGCAGGATATTCTGGACGCAAGAGCGGAGTATTATGACAGTGTGAATGGTTAACAGGTTTTCTCTGCCTCCCATTAACAGAGGAAAAAATAGAAAACAGGCTGCTGCAGGATTGTGGCGGCCTGTTTCCATGGTATAATCTGGAAGAAAAACCAAAAAAGAAAGGGGAAGATGGAACGGTTTATGAGACAGCATTATCGGAAAATGACAGAGGAAAATGA
Organism: uncultured Lachnospiraceae bacterium; assembly: GCA_900544445.1. GTDB lineage: Bacteria > Bacillota > Clostridia > Lachnospirales > Lachnospiraceae > Eisenbergiella > Eisenbergiella intestinigallinarum. The sequence continues at coordinate 35,963 of UQVK01000006.1, read as the reverse complement.
CAGGAAAGTGAAAAGAGCACTGCGCATGCAGAATATGGATCCACAGAGCCGGTTTTACGGCGGATTCCCGGATGAGGAGGACCTTTTTGATGCAAAATACACGATCCATCTGCTTGCGTCCATGACGGCAGCCTACAGCAATGAAGACAGCGTATATTATCAGGAGGAACAGGTGGCTGACCGGGTTCTGACCGGGCTGGATTTCGTGGAAAGATATCAGCATGAGGACGGTCTGTTTGATCTGATCAACTGTAATTTCCATTCCGCGCCGGATACGGCTTTCAATCTGAAGGGAATGATGCCCTGCCTGCATTATCTGAGAAAACAGGAACGGGATGAAAAGCAGGAGCGGATTTATGAAAAGCTTTCTGCCATTGCCGGCCGGGCGGCGGAGGGACTGCTGAACGGGGGATTCCACACGCCGAATCACCGCTGGGCAATCGCATCAAGCCTGGTGGAGTGTGCGGACTTTTTCGGAAAACCTGCCTATGCGGAAGCGGCGCAGGCGTATCTGGTCGAAGGGATCGACTGCAACGAGGATGGGGAATATGCGGAAAAGTCGGCGGGCGGTTACAATATGGTCAATAATAACGCGATGATTACTTTGGGGGTTTATACCGGAGAAGAAAGCTATTTTGACCATGTGGAGAGAAATCTGTGGATGATGCTGACCTACATGGAACCGGACGGAACGATTTTCACCTCCAACTCAACCAGACAGGACAATGGCAAACGGGTTTATCCGGGAGGCTATTACTGGGAATATCTGTTTCTTGGGAAGAGAAGGGGAATTCCGGAGTTCGTCGCATTTGCGAAGCATATCTTTGATCTGACGGAAGCAAACGGGCTGCCGGCTCCAGATTGCCTGCTGAATTACATGAATCATCCGGAACTGATCGATTTTGAAAGCGATGCGGTCTGGAAGGAACAGGATTACAGAAAGCTGTATGAAGAGTCGGGGATTGCCAGAATCAAAAGAGGGGATTTCACCTATACGCTGATGAAGGGAAAGAGCAATTTTCTGTACTTCAGCAATCGTTCCATTGACGTGGCCCTGAAAATCGGGGGATGTGTCTGCGAACACAGGGCCTTTGTGCCGGAGACACTGACGGAAACGGAGGACGGCTTTGAACTGACTCAGGTGATGAGGGGCTGGTATTACCTTCCTTTTCGGGAAGCGCAGGATACCAGCGACTGGTGGAAGATGGATCATTCCAAAAGGGAGAAGAAGCTGGGGCCGGATCTGAAGATTCAGGTGCGGGTTCACGATGCGGAAGATGGAATCCGGATCGATTTTCGCCTGCATGGAATTGAAAATGCGCCTTTCCGCATCGAGGCGGCGGTGCAGGGAGCGGACCGGGCGGAGAATCCCTGGTTTTCCATACAGGGCCTGAAAAACCGGCTGGTCGTGGCGAAAGATGGGATGACCCGGTTTGAAAATGCGGAAGATGCGCTGGAAATCGGGCCGGGCTTTGGAACACATTCCTATACCGCGGGAAAGTTTGGCAGCGAAGCCCGGGATGAGAACTGCTTCACTCTGTACTTCACAGACTATACGGAGTTCGACCGGACGATCACAATCCGGAATATCGGGTGACAGGGCCCCTGTACGGGTGGAAAGAGAAAAACAGGAGACCAATGAAAATGGAAGATAAAAAAGAAATAGCGAAAAGCGTATGGACTGCGGATCAGGGGGATGGAACATACCGGAACCCGATTCTGTACGCCGATTACTCCGATCTGGATGCGATCCGGGTTGGAGAAGATTATTTTATGATTGCGTCCAGCTTCTGCAATACGCCGGCAATCCCTGTTCTCCATTCCAGAGATCTGGTGAACTGGAAAGTAATTAATTATGTGGCGGAAAATATTCCTCTTCCCGGCTATGATGTTCCCAGGCACGGCTGTGGGGTGTGGGCGCCTGCGATCCGTTACCATAACGGCGTGTACTATGTACTGGTTCCTTTTCCGGATGAAGGGATTATGGTATCCCGGACGACGGATCCCTGGGGAGTCTGGAGCCGGCTGGAATATGTCAAGAAGGTGACCGGCTGGATTGATCCCTGTCCGTTTTGGGACGATGATGGAAAGGCGTATATGGTGAGCGCGTTTGCCAAAAGCCGGGTCGGACTGGAAAGCTGGCTGTATCTGTCTCCCATGAAGGAGGACTGTTCTGAGCTGACCGGAGAAGGAAAATTTATTTATGACGGGCACGAAACGCAGCCCACCATTGAAGGCCCCAAATTATACAGGAGAAACGGATATTACTATATTTTTGCACCGGCAGGAGGCGTGACAAATGGATGGCAGACGGTGCTGCGTTCCCGAAACATAGAGGGGCCATATGAGGAGCGGATTGTTCTTCGTCAGGGAACAACGCCGGTCAATGGCCCGCATCAGGGAGCCTGGGTGGATACACCGAATGGAGAGAGCTGGTTTCTTCATTTTCAGGATGCCGGGAATGCAGGAAGGGTGATTCATCTGCAACCCATGCGCTGGGAAGAGGACTGGCCCGTGATTGGAGAGAATCCGGACGAAAACGGGTGTGGAGAGCCGGTGCTGTCTTACAGAAAGCCGGATGTGGGAAGAGAATACCCCGTTGAAACCCCTGATTCCAGTGATGATTTCCAGAGTAAGAGGCTGGGACTGCAGTGGCAGTGGAATGCGAACCACCGGAGGGAATGGTATGACTGCGGAGATGGCATTCTGAAGCTATATGCACAGAAAATCGAACCGCAGGTGAAGCTGTCCGATGTGTCCAGCCTGTTGTTGCAGAAATGGCCTGCGCCTGCGTTTACTGTGTCCGTTCTTCTCCTGCTGGATGAGTGGAAGGAGATATTGGCGGCCTTGTGACTTTGGGAGGCCATTATTCCGCGCTGATGCTGGAAAAGAAAGATGGGAAAATGCTGCTGCAGCAGTGGAGCGGAATATGGAATGAAGGAGAGGAATCTCACGAATATCTGGAGGAAATTACGAAGGATCAGCTCTGCATCAGAATGACGGTCAAAGAAACGAGAATCGTTTCTTACCAGATCAGTGAAGAAGGAAAAGAATTCAGAAAGGTCGGAAGGAACGAAGTGGTTACGCCCGGGAAATGGGTCGGCGTAAAAACGGGACTTGGGGCAGTTCATCAGGGAAACGGAACGGCAGGTGTTCTGAAGGCTGCCAGCTTCCATTTTGATCCTTCATAGAAATCTGTATATGGAGAGGAAAGCTATGGCTCTGAAAAACATCAAAACACCGCTGATTCTGAAACAGACGGAGAGACTGGGTTTTCGTGACCCGGCGGCCTATTATCACGAGGGAACCATGTACCTGTATTTCACCATGGTGCATCAGGAGGAGAGGGAACAGTATTTTACCATCGGGATGTGTAAAAGCACGGATCTGATCCACTGGAGCGAACCGGTGAGCCTGACGCCGAAGGATAAGGCGAAGGAGTATTCCAGTCCGGGAAACCTGTTTTACCATGACGGCAGCTGGTATCTGTGCATGCAGACCTATTGCCGGGAAAACGGGGAACGGTTCGGCAATGAAAACAGCCGTATCTACACCATGAGGACCACGGATCTGGAACACTTTGAGGAGCCTGTACTGCTGCGGTTGAAGGGGAAGGATGTGCCGGAAGAAGAAATGGGGCGGATGATTGACCCTTTTCTGGTGCGGGACAAGGACGATCCGGAAATCATCTGGTGCTTCTACAAACAGAATGGAGTTTCCTGGTCCTGGTCAAGGGATCTGGTGAACTGGACCTGGGCGGGAAGCGCGCCCTGTGGAGAAAATGTGTGCGTGATCGTAAAGGATGGGTTGTACTGGATTTTCCATTCCCCGGAAAACGGAATCGGTCTGCTGAAATCCGCCGATCTGAAGCACTTTGAGCCGGGCGCGCCGGATAACTACCTATCCCAGAGCCGTTTCCTGTGGGCGAGGGATCGGATTACGGCCGGGTTTGTCCTGGACGGCACGCAGATTCCGGGAATTGACGGTTATCTGATGTTTTACCACGGGGACGATGAACGGGGAGGGGATTTTCCCTTTGGGGCAAGCATCGCCATGGCTTATACGCCGGATCTGGAACACTATGTCACCTTCGAGCCGGAGGAGCCGACCTATCCCGGACTGGGGCGGATCTATCCCGGTGATTATTATGAAGAACTGTCCTTTGAGGAATATATCGATAAAAAACAGAAGCTGCCGGAAGGGGAGCGGGTATTCGATATCCGTCGTTTCGGTGCGTCGCCCATTCCGGAACGGGTGAATACGGCGGCCATTCAGGCTGCTGCGGACGCCTGCAGGAAGGCAGGCGGCGGTACGGTGCTCGTGGCAGGAGGAAATTACCTGTCCGGAACCATTCACCTGTATGACAATACGGTGCTTCATATCGCGCCGGATGCTGTTTTGACGGCGTCCCGGGAGAGCGGAAGGCTGGACACCGCATTTATTATGGCGGAAAATGCGGAGAACGTGGTGATTACCGGAGGCGGAACCATTCATGGAAACGGGGAGTGGTATGTATATGAGCCGAAGCTGAAGCCCCGGCTGACTCCCATGGAGGTTACCCGGCTGGCGGAGCGTGGAACACGGGACGACAGCCTGCCTTCGGATACGCTGCGCTACAATTACCGGAGAAGAATCCGGTTTTCCGTGGACAAATACCGGGAGGGCGTGGGAGAAACCAGACGGCCCGGCTTTCTGGTGTATCTGAAGGAATGTAAAAATGTGTCGGTAAAAAATGTGGTACTCCGGGACTCCATGGCATGGACGCTGAATCTGTACGCCTGTGACCAGGTTCTGGTGGAGGATATGGTCATTGACAACAACCGGCATGTGGCCAACACGGATGGAATCGATGTGACGGGCAGCAGCCATGTGGAGATCCGGCACTGTTTCATATCCACGGCGGACGACGGAATTGTCCTGAAGAATCCGCAGGATACGGGAAGAAGCATGGAGGACATCCGAATCCGGGACTGCAGTGTGATAACGGTGATGAATGCCTTTAAGATCGGCACGGAAACCGCATGGGATATTTCCCGCGTATCGGTGGAGGACTGCCGCTTCTTCATGCCGGATCTCTATCCCGGAACCACCAGCGGCATCGCGGTGGAATCCGCAGACGGAAGCCGGATCCGGGATGTGAGCCTCAAAAATATCTCCATGGACCGGGTGACCTGCCCTCTGTTCCTCTGTCTGAACTGCCGGAACCGGTATGGTTTCCCCGTAGAAACGGAAGACGACCGGGGGTGGGGAGGCGCCATTGAAGACATACGGATTGTGCATGTCACAGCGGAGAATGCGGAAGTGCCAAGCCTGATTTTCGGATTTGCCTGTGAGACGGAAGACGGAGCAGCCATCCGGCGTCCGGTGAAGAATATCACGGTGGAGGATTTTTGTGTCAGGTACCGGAATACCCGGGCAGTTCTTCACGTGCCGGAGAAGATTGAAGAATATCTGAAGGAGTATCCGGAAAACAATACCTTCGGCGATGTGGACGCCTGCGGCATCTGGGTCCGCCATGCGGATGGGATCAGACTGGAGGGAATTGATATCACGCCCAGGGCGGAAGAAACGAGAGAAAAGATCAGGCTGTATGATGTGAGGGGATAACGTCCCGACCCTTCCATCGGAAGCTTTCTCACAGAGGAACAGCTCCTGGAAGGAATCAACGAAAAGGAAATTTTCCGGAGGATTCCTTTCAGGAGCTGTTTCGATGAAAATCGGTTTAATTTACAACAAAGCAGTCCGCATAAAAGGCGGTATTCCGGTCGATGGCGGAGGTATCCAGAAGCAGTTCTCCCTCATGCTGCTCGAAGGGAACCTCCTGCCCGGTACGCATCAGGCGGATTTTGTGCGCCTTGCCGGAAAACTGCAGATGCAGCTTCAGCGGCAGGGCGGCGCAGTCTTCATAGAGATAGAAGATGTAACGGGTATCGCCCTTGGCCGTGTAACGGATGTTCCGGATGAAATAGGGTTCCGCAATCGTGGTATTGTAAATGCCTTCCCCGTGGATGCGCATCCAGCGGCCGAGGTCGCGGAGGGAAGCCACGGCGCCGGCGGGCAGGGCGCCGTCCGGCTGAGGAGCCACGTTCAGGGCCAGATTGCCGCCTCTGGAAACCACATTAAGAAGGAGATGGACGAGCTGCCTTCCTGTTTTGAAGTTGTCCGTATAATGGAAGGAGAAACGGTCTCCCACGGTGGTGCAGGTTTCCCAGGGAATGTTCATGGGCCGTTCGGGAATTTCCTTTTCGGGCGTGACGATGTTTTCAAACTCGCCGCCCACGGTCCGGTCGCAGACGATCAGGTGGGGCTGGGGGCCGCTGCGAAGTTTGTTTACGATTTCTCCGAGACGGATATCCTGTCCCTGATTGTCCGGATTCACCCAGCCGCCATCCAGCCAGAGGCAGTCTATTTTGCCGTAGCGGGTTCCCAGCTCTTCGATCTGCCGGTGGGTATAGGATACGAAGCGTTCCCACATTTCCGGATGCTCCTCAATGGAATAGTTCACGTTGCGGGTGGGCGCCGTTCCGAATTCTCTGTGCCAGTAGTCGTCGCTGTGCCAGTCGGGCTTGGAGAAATAAACGGAAATCGCCATGCCCCGTTTGCGGAATTCGTCGTACAGGCTGCGGGTGATGTCCGCATAGGGGCTGGTGTGGAACGGACAGGATGGATCGGTGATCTTATAATCGGTGGTCTGTGTGTCGAACATGCAGAAACCGTCATGATGCTTGGTGGTGAACAGCAGATATTTGAATCCGCATTCCTCCGCAAGTTCGGCCCATCTGTCCGGGCGGAAGCGGACAGGATTGAAAGTCCTGTTGGCGTTGATATACTGCTGCTTGAAGGTCTCGATATCCGTCCAGTCCACATCCGCCTGGGACCAGGATCCGTCCCCGTCGGACAGGGGCCAGGATTCCAGCGTGCCGAGCTGGCAGCCGGGGGCCCAGTGCATCATGAGGCCGAGTTTGAGGCCCATGAACCAGTCCAGATGTTCCTGAACCGCTTTTTCTTTGGGAGGAACATAGCATTCCTCTTCCGTGTAGCTGTGTACACCGTCCTGAATCATTTCTTTTTTCATGTGTTTTCCCTTTCTTGTTTTCAATTTACAGGAGGATTTCCTGATTCTTGCTGTGTATCCATGTCGGAGCTTCCGTGCAGCGTAATACGTGCCGTCAGGCTGCCGTCCGCTTCGTTCCGATAGGAAAGATTACTGCCTGCGCCGAAACGGAGACCGATTCTTTCATTCACATTCCGGATGCCGAAGCCGCTGGAGATCTGAAGGTCCGTTTTCTCATAATTCAGATGGCGGTTCAGTTCATCCGCACTGCATTCTGTGCCGTTGTCATGTACCTCAATGATGGAAAGCTCCCCTTCCAGCCAGGCTTTGACATCAATGCGCAGATCCTCTCCCTGCGGCGGGACGGCATGTCTGACCGCGTTCTCCACCAGGGGCTGCAGGGTGAATTTGGGAATCAGAAGGGTCTCGCTCTGCAGGTCGGCCTGCAGGATGGGGCGGTTGTTGTGGCGCAGCTGATAGATGGAGATAAATTCCCGGATGTTTTCCAGCTCCAGGGTGACGGGCACCATGCTGTCCGCGTCGGTGATGCTGTAGCGCATCAGGCTGGCGATGGAGGAGACGATTTCCGCAATGTCGTCGCAGCCCCGGGACAGGGAGAGCCAGTTGACCATGTCCATCGCGTTGAAAATAAAATGGGGATTGATCTGGGCCTGGAGGGCGCGGAGCTGGGAGCGCTTTTCCTTTTCGTCCTGGATGCGGATATCCTCAATGAGTCCGTTTACATTTTTAATCAGCTTGCAGAAGCTTTTCTCCAGAATCATCAATTCCTTTTCGTTGGAAACATGCAGGCTGGACAGGTCGCAGGTTCTGGTGTCGCGGATTTCGGCGACGGCCGTGGAAAAGCGGATGAGCGGGCGGCTCAGCTGTCCGGCGACCAGGTAGATGACCGCGAGGATGACCAGGGCGATTCCGGCAAAAATCAGGCTGTAGGTTGCGAGCAGCGGCCTCACGTTGGCGAGGATATCGCTGTTCGGCGTCAGAAACAGGAGCTGGATGCCGTACTGCGCCTGCCGGTAATTCGCCAGATAGACGGCGCCGTCCGCCTTCAGGGAAAATTCTTCCTCCCCGTTCAGGCAGAAGGTGTTCCAGGCGCTGTCGTATACGCTGGAGGGAATCTGCGGGCTGCTCCGGTACAGAATCTCCCCGTCCTCATTCAGAACCGCATAACCGCTTCCCGGCGTGACCAGGCTGCTGGAGAGCACATTTTCAATCTGGCTGCTGGCCACGCTGACCACCATGACCGCCGTTCCGTTGGAATCATAGGGGCCGATATAATAGGTATTGGTGATCTTTCTGGCGATGCAGATTTCATCGGTTGCCTCATTGAGAAAGACGTAAATGTTGTTCTTCACCGTTTCCTGATACCAGTCCTCCTCCCTGACCCTGGAATTGGAAAAAACGGAATTGGAAGCCACATAGGGATTGTCGTTGAGGGTATAGGCCTCAAAGGAATCCGCAATGGGAAGCAGATCGGAGAGAAACAGGGTATTTCTGTAGTAATAGGTGCTGTTTACCACCTGATGGGTGGCATAATGGGCAAACTGATCCTGAATGGCGAGCCTTGCCCGGATGGAATCCATGGGGTCCTCTCCGTCCTCGCTGAGATATTCCCCGAGCGCCTTGTCGCTGACGAGCTGAACGGCCGTCTGGTAAATGGACTCCAGAAAATTATCCGCCATCCGCCGGTTCAGCTCCACGTTGGTCCGCTGGTTGATCATGGTTTCCTGAAAAATGGAGTGGTAGAAATAAAAATATATGGCCGCATAGGAAAGAAGCAGCACGGCCAGCATGGATGCCGCGGTGATGAGGAAGATTTTTTTCCTAATTCCCATGAATGCCTCCCTGTATGATAAGGTTTCTGTATTCGCTCGGCGTGCTTCCCGTCTTCTTCTTGAAAAGCTTGGCGAAGTATTTGGCGTCCGAATAACCGGAACGGGTGGAAACCTCGGAAATCTGAAAATGCATGTCGGAAAGAAGCTTTTTTGCCTGTTCCATGCGAAGCTCCGTCACATAGGCGCTTAAATTTACGCCGGTAGCCTGCTTGAATACCGTGCTCAGGTGGGACAGAGAAACGTGCATGGCATAGGAAAGCGCGGACAGGTTGAATTCGGGATCCGCAAAATGTTCTTCAATATAGCGCAGGGCATAGGCGGCGATGGCATCGGTATGCGCGTTTTTCTGCTGAGTAACTCCTGTGAGCAGGTCGTAATACCGGGTGATGATATAGTCCATCTTCTCCTTCCTGTCGGTCATTTCCAGAAAGTTTTCCATGGTCTGGTTTCTGGAATAGGAAATGGCGTCCTGATTCAGATTGATATCCGACAGATAGAGATAGAGGTAATTTAAGAGCTGGATACCGACGGGATCGCAGTCGTCCCCGTTCATCAGCTCGTGATACAGCCTGGACTGGAAAAACTCGTCCAGCGTATCCCGGTTTCCCGTTTTCAGGGCGTTCAGGAGCCGTTCCTTCAGGGAATCGTCCCAGACCGTCTGATAGGATTTCTGACGCAGGAGAAGCTGCTGGGCCTTCTGTTCCAGCAGGCAGTTGAGCTGTTCCAGCTTGTCCCGCGTGATGGGTTTCAAAATATAATCGATCACGCCGTAACGGATCGCCTGTCTGGCATATTCAAATTCGCCATGGGCGGTGAGCAGGATCATCTGGATCTGTTCCTGCTTTTCGTGAACCTGTCTGGCGAGCTCGATGCCGTTCATGCCTCCCATTTTAATATCGGAGATGATCACATCCGGATGGATGCTTTCCAGAAGCTTCAGTGCGTCTTCCCCGGAAGAAGCCGTTCCGGCAAGCTCCCCTTCAAACCGTTCCCAGTCCAGCATGGAGATCAGGCCTTCGATCGTATATTTTTCATCATCCACCAACAGTATTCTGAGCATAACCTTCTCCTCCCTGCACAGAAGCATAAATTCACTGCCGTTTTCCCTAATTATAGAGCGAGTTTGCCGAGAGAGCAATTCTTCCTGGCAAGAAGCGAAAAAAGTGCACGAATTCTAAAAAGATTCTCACTGTCGCCGGAGAAGAGAGACCCTTACAATAAAGACAACGCAGCACAAATGGAAGAAAAGCGAAAACGGGAGGCAGGAATGCCCCGGAATGGAGGAAAAGATGGGAAAGAGAAAAAACGTACTGCTTCTGCTGTCGGACCAGCAGCGGCTGGATACAATCAGCGCCTATGGGAAGGACTGTATCTGCCGGACGCCGAATATTGACAGGCTGGCTCAGGAAGGGATGAAGTTTAACAACGCGTTCTGCACCTCTGCCATCTGCGCGCCGTCAAGAGCCAGCGTGATGACAGGGCTGTATTCCCATAAGCATGGGGTGGTGGATAATTATACGGATATTAGGGAAGGAACGCCGCTTCTTGGCCAGTGTATGGCGGATGCGGGATATTACTGCGGGTATGTGGGAAAATGGCATGTGTCTCCGAACCGGACGCCGGAGGAATGCGGTTTTGAGGACAATCTTCCCTTTATGGGATACGGCTTCCCCGGCAGCCGCGTGTTTCCCAGCCTGAAGTTTGATATTCCGCCGAAAAACAAACCTAATTATTATGAGGAGTACCTGAAGGAACATGGATATGAAGGCGTGGATGTGAGCTGCGGTTTCATGGGGAATAATCCGGCCCTGCAGATTCAGGAAATGTTCTGCAGGCACGACGGGCCATTCGAGAGCACAATCGAGTACTTCGTGGCGCAGGAGACGAACCGGCTGATCGAAAAGGCGAAGGAGGATGACAGGCCGTTTTTCATCTGGAGCAATTTCTGGGGGCCGCACAGCCCGAGCATCGTTCCGGAACCCTATTACTCCATGTACAATCCTGATGATATTCCGGAGCATCCCAGCTATTGTGAGGATTTTCATGACAAGCCATATGGATATTATCTGACGGAAAAGATGTGGGGGCTTTCCGACTATGGATGGAAGGGCTTCCAGGAAATTGCCGCCCGGTATTTCGGCCACTGCACCATGATCGACGACTGTGTGGGGCTGATTGTGGAAAAGCTGAAGGAATGCGGTCTGTATGAGGATACGGTCATTATTTATTCGGCGGATCACGGCGACTGTCTCGGCGCTCATAAGCTGATCGAAAAGGGCGCATTTACCTTCGATGAGATCTACCGGATTCCTCTGGTGGTAAAGGGGCTTGGAAAGGAAGACAACGACAGTCTGGTTCTTCTGCAGGAGCTGATGCCCAGCATTCTGGATCTGGCGGGGGTGAAGCCTCCGAAAAAGGTGGATGGGGAAAGCCTGCTTCCGCTCATGTGCGCGCAGCAGACGGACAATGGAAGGAAGGAGATTTTCTGCGAATTCCATTATCATTTTTACATGGCAAGACAGCGGATGGTGAGGGATCTGGATTATCAGTTTACCTTCAATGAGAACGAAAGAGGGGAGCTGTATGATCTGAAAAAGGATCCCTGGCAGCTGAAGAACGTATGCTATGACGAAGCCTACCGTGAGATTAAGAAGGACTATATGGACAGGATGGAACGGTATATGGTGGAAACCCGGGATCCGGCTCTGACCTGGTTCAGGAGGATCCGGGAGTTTTACTGAGAAATCCGAAAAAAGTCCACCTGGCTTAAAAAAAGTCGCGTTGTTGATAAGGTGGAAGCCGCTTACAATAAAGACAGATCAGAAAAACAAGGAGGATGGCATATGAAAACGCGGAAAAAGAGCCGGTGGTTCTATTTTAAGAAAAATCTGCCGCTCACCATGATGGCGCTGCCGGGAATCATTCTGATGATCCTGTTTAAATACCTTCCACTGTCCGGAATCGTTCTGGCATTCAAACAGTATAACATTCGGGACGGCATCTTCGGAAGCGCCTGGAACGGCCTGAAAAATTTTGAATATCTGTTCCGCACGAAGGACGCCTGGATCATCACGAGGAATACGCTGGGCTACAATCTTTTATTTATTGTTCTGGACCTGGTTCTGGCCGTGACGATGGCCATCATCCTCAATGAGCTGCATCAGAAAAAAGCGGCCAAGGTTTATCAGACCATTTTCATGGCCCCCTATTTCCTGTCCTGGGTAGTGGTTTCCTTCGTGGCCTACTCGCTGTTGAGCGTGGACAACGGATTTATCAACAGGGCGTTTGGACTGAATGTGACCTGGTATTCGGAACCGCGTGTATGGCCCTTTATCCTCATCATTTTCCAGGTATGGAAAACCCTCGGATATTCGACGGTCATGTACCTTGGTTCCATCGTTGGAATCTCGAACGACTATTATGAGGCGGCCCTGATGGACGGAGCCACCAAATGGCAGCAGATCCGTTATATCACGCTTCCTTCCCTGAAGAGCATGATGATCGTGCTGACCATTCTGGCAATCGGAAAGATTTTTTATGCGGACTTCGGCCTGTTCTACCAGCTCCCGAGGAATTCCGGCCCTCTGTTCCCCGTGACGAACGTGATCGACACCTACGTATACCGGGCTCTGAAGGAAAACGGAAACATCGGCATGTCGGCTGCGGCGAGTCTGTATCAGTCTCTGGTCGGTTTTGTGCTGGTGCTGGTATCCAATTTCATCGTGCGTAAGATTGACAAGGACAGCGCACTGTTTTAAGGAGGCTCATATGTCAAAAACGATTCGTCATAGAAAAGAAAAAAGAATCAATGCCATCAGCGTCCGGTCAAATGTGATTCTGCTGATTGTTCTGACGCTCCTTGCCGCGCTGTGCGTGCTGCCGGTCCTGCTGGTAGTCATCGTTTCCTTCAGCAGCGAGCAGAGCATCTTCCTGAAGGGCTATTCCTTCTTCCCGGCTGAATTCAGCCTGGAGGCATATAAATTCTTCCTGAGGCTGGGAGATCAGATCGTGCGGTCTTATGCGATCACCCTGTTCGTGACAGTATTCGGAACCCTGTTCAGCCTTGCGGTGACCACCATGCTGTCCTACGTGCTTTCCAGACCGGATTATCGTTACGGACGTATTCTCACGCTGCTGCTTCTGTTCACCATGCTGTTTAACGGCGGCCTGGTTCCCAGCTACATGGTCAACACCCAGCTGCTCGGACTGCGGGATACGGTGTGGGCGCTGATCTTCCCGATGTCTCTGAACGTGTTTTATGTGGTGGTGCTGAGAACCTTCTTTAAAGGGATTCCGCTGGAGATCATAGAGGCGGCACATATGGACGGGGCAGGAGAGTTCTACACGTTCCTGAGGATTGTGCTCCCTCTGTCCAAACCGGGAGTTGCAACCATCGGACTGTTCACCGTCATCGCTTACTGGAACGACTGGTTTCTGGGAATGCTTTACATCTTTGAGACCGAAAAATATCCGATCCAGACGCTTCTGCAGAGCATGCAGAACAGCCTGGAGGCCCTGACCCAGTCTTCGGCAAACGCCCTGGAATATGCGGAAATGGCAAAGAACGCGCCCACAGACAGCGGCCGGATGGCTCTGACGGTTCTGGTGGTGCTGCCGGTTATGCTGGCTTACCCCTTCTTCCAGAAATATTTCGTAAAGGGACTTACCGTCGGCGGCGTAAAAGGCTGAGTACAGCCGAAAACATGTGCGGCTGCACGGAGTACAGGAACAAAAAAAGAATTTGTGAAATGCGCCAGTTGCGCATTTTGTAAATAAATGATAACCATAGTATATGGAGGGAAAAGAGTATGAAGATGAAGAAACTGTTGAGCACAGGACTGGCCCTGCTTCTTACCACGGCCATGCTCGCCGGCTGCGGCGGATCCACGCAGACCGCATCAACGGATTCCGCAGAGACGGGCGGAAGCGCAGCTGCATCGGAAGAGGCTTCTGCGGCTGATACGGCGGCGGAAACCACGGCGCAGGAGACCGGTTCAGACGAGGTCGTCACGCTGAAATGGTATATGTCCATTAACCCGGTAGCTGCCGATACGGATAAGGTGATCGAAAAGCTGAACGAGTACACAAGAGACAAAATCGGCGTGGAAATCGATTACACGGTGATTGCAAATCCGGATTACAAGGAGAAGATGCCCACTCTGATCAATTCCGGCGACTATTTTGACATCTGCTTTACCGCAAACTGGACGACCAACTATACCCAGTTTGCCGGAAGGGGCGCTTTCCTGGATATCACGGAGCTGCTTCCCCAGTATGCGCCGGAAACCTGGGAATTCATTCCGGAAGAGCTCTGGACCGCGGCATCCATTGACGGCAGCATTTATGGCGTTCCTTCCTACAAGGAAATGGGATGGCAGTCCGGCTTCTTTGTGAACAGCGACATGGCTGAGGAATATGGCATCGATCTGAGCACTGTGAAAACGCTGGAAGACTATACGGAAGTGCTGAAGACCGTAAAGGAAAAGTCCACGGCCGCAGGGGAGAGCGTGATCGGCGTCAGCGGCATGTCCTTTAACCTGACGACCCCTTATGAGAGCCTGACGGGAACACCTACGCTTCCCGGCGCATCTCCGGTTTCCGCATACGGCAATTTTGCGGGAGAAGCTGAGGTGTTTAATCAGTATGCCAGCCAGGATTACATGGACTACTGCAGCCTGGTGCGCGACTGGTACAATAACGGCTATCTGTCAGCAGATCCTGTAAACTACGACTCCGATACGGCAAACAGAGACAATGATTTTGCCAATGGAAAACTGTTCTCCTACGTGATCTCCTATGCGCCCGGCGCGGCAGAAGCCGAGGAGGCCAAGACCGGACACGGCGTGACCTTTGTTCCGCTGATGGATCCCCTGTTCGAGACGAGAAACGCGATGGGCGGCCTGCTGGCAATTTCCTCCGCTTCCGAATATCCGGAAAAGGCTCTGGAGTTCATCAACCTGCTGAATACGGATGAATATGTGGGAACCCTGATCCGTCACGGAATTGAAGGCGAACACTATACTGCGGTGGGCGACACTCAGGTAGACAGAACCATGGGCGGCACGCTGGATCCCGCGGACAACGGATATGATTATACCTATGGCTGGCAGTTCGGTACCCCGTTCAACCAGAAATGGGATATCTCTTATCCGGAGAACATCGAGGACCTGTTTACGGAATATAATGAGTCCGCAGTTGCCGCGCCGCACAACGGATTCACCTTTGATACCACGCCTGTAGAAGCGGAAATTGCGGCCCTGACCAGTACGGTGGAGGAATACTCCAAAGCTCTGGAGAGCGGAATGGTGGATCCTGCAGAGAATGTGCCGAAATTCCTTCAGGCGCTGGAGGACAACGGCGTGCAGATTCTGATGGATGAGATACAGACCCAGCTTGATGCATGGGGCGGTTCCGCGGCAGAATAAAGAACAGGAAAGAAAAAGAAACGGAACGGACAGGAAGTGCGCTTCCTGTCCGTTTGCTGATGGAAGAAAGGAAAAACCGAAATGAAAAACAGAAAACCGAATATCCTGTTTATCCTCAGCGACGATCAGGGCGCCTGGGCCATGCGGTGCGCGGGAAATACGGATATCCATACGCCGAACATGGACCGGATAGCGGCGGAAGGATACCGTTTTGAAAATTTCTTCTGTACGTCGCCGGTCTGCTCTCCTGCGAGGGCCAGTCTGCTGACCGGGCGGATTCCCTCCGCCCACGGCGTTCAGGACTGGATCTGTTCCGGAAATCTGGACAGGGAAGCGCTGGGAGAGATCAGGGAGGATCCCTATTACCGGTTTGAGGACAAGCCCATCCGTTATCTGGACGGTATGCGCACCTATACGGATGTGCTGAAGGAAAACGGCTATACCTGCGCCCTGGCCGGAAAATGGCATCTGGGAGACAGCCTTGTGCCGCAGCATGGTTTTGACCGGTGGTTCACCATCGGAAGGGGCGGCTGCTATTATTACAAGGCGGATGTGGTGGAGAACGGTACCATTCATTTTGAAAACCGGTATATCACGGATGTGATTACGGATAAGGCCCTGGGGTGGCTTGCGGAATTTCAGGGGCAGGAAGAGCCGTTCTATCTGAGCGTTCACTACACGGCGCCCCACGATCCCTGGGATGAGGATCAGCATCCGAAGGAATACGTCGAAATGTACCGGGACTGCGGCTTTACCGCAACGCCGGATCTGCCCATCCATCCCAATCAGATTGAAAGCGCGCCCTATGGAACGGGAGAGGTGAGAAAATCCCTGCTTCGCGGCTACTACGCGGCAATCACCGCCATGGACGCCAATATCGGGCGGATTCTCGACCGGCTGGAGGAGCTGGGCATGCGGGAGGATACCATCGTGATTTTCACGGCGGACAACGGCATGAATATGGGGCACCACGGAATCTGGGGCAAGGGGAACGGCACCTTCCCCTTCAATATGTATGACAGTGCGGTGAAGGTCCCCCTGCTGATTTCCTGGCCCGGACATTACCCGGCGGGCGTGGTGTGCAGGAGGATGTGCAGCCAGTACGACTTTTTCCCCACGCTGATGGATATGGCCGGAATTGCGGACGGAATTCCGGAGGCGTATGAAACGGGAAGCGGGGAAGGCTCCGGAAAAGAGAAGGAGCGTCTCCCCGGAAGGAGCTTTGCGGACGTATTTGCCGGAAATGCTTCTTCGGGGGAAGGGAAAACGGACTCTGCTGCAAAGGACGGCTCCGGGGAATGGGTGGTGGTATATGACGAATACGGGCCGACGCGCATGATCCGGACAGAGGAATGGAAGTACGTCTGCCGGATTCCCTACGGACCGGATGAGCTGTACCATCTGTCCGTGGATCCGGAAGAGAATGTGAACCTGATTGACGATCCGGAATACCGCCCGGTTGCCGACCGCATGTATACGCAGATGACGGAGTGGTTTTACCGGTATGCGGACCCCGCTCTGGATGGAGCGAAGGAGGGCGTGACCGGTTTCGGCCAGCTCTGCCGTCCGGGAATCTATGCCGGGAGAAGGAAGGTATTTCTGGAAGGATAAAGGGGAAAATCAGATGGTGTCAGACCGTCCTTCCCATCTGCTCCTTCCTCTGCGCAAAGTCCTCCTTAATCTCGGCCATCAGCTCAGGCGTCTCGAGAATATCCAGGCAGGTGCCGGACAGAATCTCTGCGGAAAGGCGTACCGCCCTGTGAGCCGCTTCGGATTTTCCGGCATCCAGGTAAGCCTGGGAATGAGCGGGAGTCCCGACGGGAACGAAAGACAGACGGATACAGGAGCCGGGAACCTCATACATCACGTTCCCGAAGTCTGTGGAACCGGTTTTCTCCCTGGGCGGCGCGATGTTGGGCGCGTCAAAGGCCTTCGCGTTATCCATGATCAGCCCGTTTAACTTCAGGCAGGGAATCTTCGCGCTGTAGGCCGGATCACGCTCCATGGTGAAAGTGGTTTCTGTCATCAGGGCGGCGCCTTCGATGATCTTTTTGAACCGTTCCACCACCTGAGCCAGATAGCTGGTGTTGTAGGAGCGAAGGGTGTATTCCGCCGTGGCTTTTCCCGGCACCACGTTGGTGGGGCCGCCTGCGTCCAGCACCGTGTAGTGCATCCGGGTATCATCCAGGACATGCTCTCTGAGAAGCTCGATGCCGTGGAAGGAGAGCAGAATGGCATCCAGGGCGCTTCTTCCCTGCTCCGGATTCATGGCCGCGTGGGCCTCTTTTCCATAAAAAGTGACCCGGAAGTTTTCCAGAGCCATGGTCTTTATGTCCACGCAGGTTTCCGGCGCGGCGTGCATCATCAGGGCGATGTCGATGTCCTGGAAACAGCCGTTTTCCTGCATGATGATCTTTCCGCCCAGGCTTTCCTCGGCGGGGGTTCCGTATACGACGATTTTGTACGGTCTGTCGCCGGCCAGCTCCCTGATGCAGAGGGCGGCTCCGATGATGGCAGGCCCCTGCATCTGATGGCCACAGCCGTGTCCCATGGAGAGGGCGTCATATTCTGCCAGAAGGCCGAAGGAAGGGCCGCCCTCTCCCTGTTCATAAACTGCACGGAAGGCGGTTTCCATTCCGCCCACCCCGTGCTCCACCTGAAAGCCGTTTTCCTTCAGATAGTCCTCCAGAAGCCGGCAGGACTGAAATTCCTGACAGCTGATTTCCGCCAGGTCATAAATCCGGTCCGAAAGCGCTTCCAGCTTTGGGCCGATCTGATTCACATACTGTCTGATTTTTTCTTTCATACCTACCTCCAGGCGATCCTTAATATCCAATGACAGCGGCCAGCACCATTACCACGCAGCCGAGCACTGTCCAGAGCAGAAACAGCGGGAACATAAACTTCACCCACCTGCCGTAGGGCACCCTGGATACCGCCAGCGTTCCCAGCAGGCTGGAGGTGGTGGGAAGAAGCAGGTTGGAGAATCCGTCGCCCATCTGGTAGGCAAGAACCAGTGTCTGACGGCTGAGGCCGATCAGATCCGCCACAGGGGACATCAGAGGGATGGTCACTGCCGCCATTCCGGAACCGGAGGTGATGACGAAGCTGGTGGCTGTCTGCGCCAGGAAGAAGCCAATGCTCTGGACAGCTGCCGGAAGAGCATTCACCGCCATGGCCACCGTATTGGAGATGGTATCAATGATCATGGCGTCCTCCAGGACGATAATAATGCCTCTGGCAAAACCTACGGTCAGCGCGCTTCCTGCAAGTCCCTTGGCGCCCGTCGTAAAGGTGGTGGCAATTTTGCTGGGAGACAGTCCGGCCAGAAATCCGCAGATCACGCCCATGACGAGGAAGAGGGCGGCCATTTCCTCAAAATACCACTGATAGATGAGAAGGCCGTAAATGAGGATTGCCAGAGTGCCGAAAAGTACGACCAGAACCGCGGTCTGACGGCCGGTGATTTTTTCGTCCGCACCCTCGTCGGGAACGAAGTCCTTTTCATCCGGAAGCCCAGCCAGAATGCTCTTCTCCGGATGCTTTTTGATTTTGCGCTCATAGGCAATGATGTAAAAGGTGTCGATGACGAGCATTGCGATCAGCAGAACGGCGCGAAGGCCCATTCCGGAAAACAGAGGCACTCCGGCGATGTCCTGAGCCACGCCCACGGTAAAGGGATTCATCAGACCGGCGGTGAATCCGGTAGCGGCGCCCACCGCAACCATCGCCATGCCGGTTACCTTGTCAAGGCCAAGCGTCAGCGCCATGGTGATTCCGATGGGAACGAAGATGGCAACCTCATTGGACATGCCCATGGTGGTTCCGAAGATGGCAAAAAGGGTCAGGAACATGGGAACCACAAAAATTTCCTTGCCCTTCAGCTTTTTTCCGACGGTTCTGCAGAGGGCGAGAATGGCGCCGCTTGTGTTCACCAGTTCAAAGGCGCCTCCGATGATCATCAGGAACGCGATCACATCGACCGCCTCCAGAATACCCTGATACATCACGCCGGGAATGCGCAGAAAGCTGACCGGATTGGTGCCTTCCGGGGTGTAGCTTCCCGCTTCCACCACGGTTCTGCCGGATACCGGATCTTCATAGCGCACAAACTCGCCGGACGGAACGACATAGGTGGCTGCCGCCGCCAGGATGATCAGACACACGATGATCACCAGAGTATGGGGAGTTCCCAGTTTTTTCTTTTTCTTTTCCATAACTTCCTCCTTATTGTATTGCGCCAAGGCGCACACTTTTTTATGAAATGAACCATTCTGCTTTTCCTGTCGTAGGGGCAGTGAAATCGGAGAATCCGACTTATTATACAGGAAAAGAAGCCTTTTTGGTAGCTTTTTTTCATATTTATTCGGGAATATTTTCATAATTATGATATAACCTGAAAAAGGCAGCCGGCGGCGCGGGAAAACCGGAAGAGAAGCCGGAAGCCGTTGACGGAATGGAAACTTCATGCTATTCTAAAAATGAAACGATTCAAGTTTAAGCGAAGCGCGTCCGCATGGAGGAAGAAATGACAACAATCAGGGATGTGGCGGCCGACGCGGGCGTATCCGTCGGAACGGTCTCCAAGGTACTGAACAATCTGTATGTAAAACCGGGAAACCGGGAAAAAGTGGAGGCTTCCATCAGGAAGCTCGATTATCGGGTGAACACCTATGCGAGAGGATTAAAGGCGCAGCAGACCCATACCGCGGCAATTCTCATTCCGGATCTGATCAACCCCTTTTTTGCCATGCTGGTCAATGACGTGGAGCAGGTCCTTGCGGCGATGGGCTACCGGCTTCTGGTCTGCAATTCCCATAATAATGCGGACCGTGAGCTTTCCTATCTCAACATGGCCAGGCAGAACAAGGTGGACGGGCTGATCGCGCTCACCTACAGCAATCTGGATGAGTATCTGGAAGCGGGTCTCCCTGTGGTGTCCATCGACCGGCATTTTTCCAGGCAGGGGATCTGCTGCGTCTCCGGGGACAACGCGGAGGGAGGACGGCTGGCGGCCAGGCGGTTCATCGAAACCGGCTGCCGGAAGGTGGTCTACATCCGAAACGGCTCCAAGCTGGAAAACGAGACGCTGAAAAGGGGACAGGCCTTTCTGGAAGCCTGCAGACAGGCGGGGCTTTCCGCCTCTTCTGTGGAGCTGGGGGAGGAAACCACCCTCCAGAAGGAAGAGATCCGAAGAATTGAGACCTTTCTGGAGGCAAACGTCAGAGACGGCGTGTGTGAATATGACGGAATTTTTACCAGCTCCGATGTGCATGCCGTTGTGATCCTGAAGAAACTCAGAAAGCTGGGCGTGCGCGTTCCGCAGCAGGTGCAGCTCATCGGCTACGACGGGCTGCGGGTTTTGAATGTGGGAGACTATGTGGTTTCCAGCATTGAACAGCCTGTCCACGAAATGGCAGCAGCCTGTGTGGACGTGCTGCTCAAGCTGATTGAAAAAAAGCCTGTAGAACAGAGCATCATCCTTCCGGTAAAATTTGTGGAAGGCGGCACGACAAAACAGGAGAAAACAAAAAAACTTTAAGAGAGGCCGGAGCAGACTTCGGCATGGAGGTAACAATGAAAAAACTGGAAAACAGGATCATGCTGATCACCTATTCCGATTCCATGGGACACAATCTGAAGGACCTGGAGCAAATTCTTTCCACATATTTTAAGGATGCGGTGGGCGGCGTCCACATCCTCCCCTTTTTCCCGTCGTCGGGAGACCGGGGCTTTGCGCCCATGGATTACACGAAGGTGGATCCGGCTTTCGGAGACTGGCAGGACGTGGAACGGCTGGCGGACAGATATTATCTGATGTTTGACTACATGATCAACCATATTTCCGCCCACAGTTCGTATTATCAGGATTTTCTGGAAAAAAAGGACGCCTCTGCGTGGAAGGATCTGTTCATCCGCTATAAGGATTTCTGGGAGGGCGGAGAGCCCACCGAAGAGCAGGTGGATGTGATTTATAAAAGAAAGCCGCGCGCTCCCTATGTGGAGGCCCATTTTGCGGACGGTAGTGCGGAGAAGGTCTGGTGTACCTTTGATGAAGAGCAGATCGATATCAATTGTAAGTCGGAAACGGCAAAGAAGTTCATCCGGGACAACCTCACCGGCATGTGCGGCCACGGCGCGGCCATGATCCGTCTGGATGCCTTTGCCTATGCCACAAAGAAGGCGGGAACCAGCTGCTTTTTCATTGAGCCGGAAGTGTGGGAGCTTCTGGATGAGTGTGCGGAAATCGTGAAGCCCTGGGATGTGACGATTCTGCCGGAGATTCACGAGCATTACACCATGCAGAAGAAAATCGAGGAGAAAGGCTACTACGTCTATGATTTCGCCCTTCCCATGCTGCTGATCAACGCCCTGTACTACGGTCAGACCCGGTATCTGAAGCACTGGCTGGAGATCTGCCCCAGAAAACAGTTCACAACGCTGGATACCCATGACGGCATCGGAGTGGTGGATGTGAAGGATCTGCTTCCGGATGAGGAGATCGACCGGACGAAGGAGGATATCTTCAAGTTCGGAGCCAATGTGAAGAAGATTTATAACACCTCCGCCTACAACAACCTGGATATCTATCAGGTGAACTGCACCTACTATTCCGCTCTGGGAGACGACGACGCAGCCTATCTGCTGGCAAGAGCGGTGCAGTTCTTCGCTCCCGGCATCCCGCAGGTCTATTATGTGGGGCTTCTTGCCGGAAAGAACGACCTGAAGCTGCTGGAGGAAACGAAGGTGGGGCGCAACATCAACCGCCACTATTACACGAAGGAGGAAATCGCCGGGGAAGTGGAACGGCCCGTCGTGAAAAAGCTGCTTCATCTGATGGAGTTTCGGAATTCCTTCCCTGCCTTCGACGGAAGCTTTCGGATGGAGGACTGCGGAGACGAAAGGCTGGTCATCGTTCGGGAGAAGGACGGTTATACGGCCAGGCTGGATGCGGATTTTAAGACAAAGGAGTTTCATGTGTATACAACAGAGCCGGGAGGAGAAGAGACGGGAAGAGAATTTTGAGGCGCTGTTCTGAACAGTTGCATTTTGACAAAAGGTGCAGGCAAAACACAGCCGGAAGCGGAAAGGCTTCCGGCTGTGTTCTTTTCTGTAATGTCAGGCTGAAAATCCTGAAGCACATTGATCTAAAATAAAAATTTATCGTAAAACAATAAAAATATATTGACTTTCAATGCGCGTCGTGATATGTTGAGGACAGAGCAGAAAAAGAGAAAGGAAATGAGGCCATGAAAGAAAACACTTTGATCAAGGCGACCAAGCTGCTTCTGGATATCATGTTTTTCGCGGGGATTGCGGTGATTGTAACCCTGCCGGTTTCCGTCAGAATCTACGGGCAGATCAATTCTTATTTTGTCCAGTATTATGTACAGCTCATCATACTGTTCGCCGCATCCGGGATTCTGGCAGAACTGATCCTGTATGAGCTCCGCCGGATGTTCCGGACGGTTCTGGCAAACGACTGCTTTGTGGAAGCGAACGTGAAGAGCTTAAACCGGATGGGAACCTACAGCTTTCTGATCGCGTTGGTGACGGCAGGACGGATGGTTTTATATCTGACCCCGGCGGTCATGATCATCATTCTGGTTTTTCTGATAGCGGGGCTGTTCAGCAAGGTGCTAAGCCAGGTTTTTGACCGGGCGGTGGCCTATAAGCTGGAAAATGATCTGACCATATAGGGAACGAGTCGAAATGGAGGTAAGCATGTCAATCGTGATAAATCTTGACGTGATGATGGCCAAACGGAAAAAGGGTCTGACAGAGCTTGCCGGGGAAGTGGATATCACGCTCGCAAATCTGTCAATTTTGAAAAATAATAAGGCAAAGGCGGTTCGGCTCTCCACGCTGAACGCAATCTGTAAGGCGCTGGACTGCCAGCCCGGAGATATTCTGCAGTATGTGGAAGACGACGAAGAGGACGGACAGTAAAACTGTCCGGACAGCCTGAAAGAAGATGGCAAAGCTGAAAGCGGGACAGAATATGCATGGCATTATCTGCCTCCGGAAAGGAAGGACTTTATGGAAGAGAGAATGGAAAAAGAAGCGGGCCGTGCGGGAGCGGCAGAGCAGACGTCTGCGGGGAAAGCGCTCGTCCAGGCGGATGAACACCGGATTTTCATGAGGAAGAATTATGCGTTCTTCGGCGGAGCAAGCGCCCTGTACGCCCTTTTCTATACGTTCTGCCTGTATCGGAACGCATCGGGAATTACCTGGCCTTTTTTCGCGGCAGGAACCCTTGTTTATTTTTACTCATGTACCAGAAGGTCAGGGGTTCCATGGAAAAAAGACAGCATTTTCTATCTGGTCAGCATCCTTCTTCTGGGCATCAGCATTTTCCTGACAGACAACATCGCCATTCACAATGTTACAAAACTGGGCATTTTTCTGCTGGCGGTCAGCATGATGCTGCACCAGTATCTGAATGACAGAAGGTGGAATCTGTCCAAATATCTGCTCTCTCTGGGGCAGGCATTGCTGGAGACCGTCGCTTCGCTGGGGTATCCGGTCAGTGACGGGAACGCCTGGATGAAGGAGCGGGAGCGGGACGGGAAAAATGCAAAGGGCCGGTATGTACTGCTGGGAATCCTGATTCTGTGTCCGCTGCTGGTCGTCATCCTGGCGCTGCTTGCCAGCGCGGATCTGGTTTTCCGGGAGCTTTTCATCCATCTGTTTGATTATGTGGAACCCATTGATATTTTCATGGTCTGCTTCATGCTTGTCACCATGTTTTTTGCCTCCTACAGCTTCATTGCCATGCTGAACCGGAGGGTGATCAAAGAGGAGTGCGCGGATAAGCGGAAGCAGGAGCCAGTGCTTGCGATCACGGTTACCTCGGTGCTGGCTTTTGTTTACCTGATTTTCTGTGGGATCCAGATCGTCTATCTGTTTCTGCGCAAATCAGGGCTTCCGGAAGGCCAGTCCTATGCCTCCTATGCCAGACAGGGATTCTTTCAGCTGCTTGCGGTCTGCGTGATCAATCTGGCTATCGTGCTGATCTGCCTTTCTCTTTTCCGGGAGAGCCGGGTCCTGAAGGGGATTCTTGCGGTGATTTCCCTGTGCACTTACTGCATGGTGGCATCAAGCGCTTACCGGATGCTTCTGTACATTGACGCTTATCGGCTGACCTTCCTGCGCGTGCTCGTCCTCTGGGCGCTTGCGGTGATTGCAGTGGCGCTTGCGGGGATCCTGTGCAGCATTTTCCGGTCAGATTTTCCGCTGTTCCGGTATCTGGTGACAGTGGTGACGGTTTTCTACATCGTTCTGGCCTATGCGAAGCCGGATTACTGGATCGCCCGGTATAATATGGAATATGTAAACCGGGAGAGCGGCATGGAGCTTACGGCGGAGCAGAGAGAAGAATTCTACGGAGATTTCCTTTATCTGTCAGAGCTCTCTGCGGATGCGGTTCCGGTGCTGGCCTCGGAGGAGAATTATGAATTCTTATGCGGACAGACGGATTCCATGCAGCGATATTTTGACCGGATGGAGGCGAGAGTGGAAAAGGACGGGATCAGAAGCTTTAATGTATCCAGGTATCTGGCGGGAAGGACGCTGGAGAAGGTGCGGTGAGCGAATGTCTGCAGCGGTCCGGATTCAGTCCGGGATATGCATCCCTCGTGCTGGTCAGCATGACCGGCACGGCCGGAACAGTAATGGAAGGCTTTCTTAATATTTCCTGAAGCCTGTTTACAAGATTGACAGGGACAATCCTCCTGCTGTATTCTGAATGGGACACAGAAAGTTCACAAATAACCGGAAAGCATTCCGGAATGGAGGGAAATGTATGAGGAAAAAGAGGGCGGCGATTGTCTGTGTGCTGGCAGCGGTTCTTCTGCTGGCTGGATGCGGCGGGGGATTTGACGCTGACAGGTATGTGCTCGGCGTGCTGAACAATATCTATCTGGGGGATTCCACGGAATACCGGGAAATGGTGGATATCACGGAGGAAGAAGCGGCGGAAGAGTACGAACAGGGAATTGAGATTGAGGCGGATTTTTTCCTGCAGTATTATGGAATTGGCGAAGTTTCCGATGAGGTTTATCAGCAGATCGTGGATATGTATAAAACGATTTATCAACAGTCAAAGTTTGAGGTGCAGGAAGCGGTGGCGAACGGCGATGATTACAACGTGGAGGTATTGATCAGTCCCATCGATGTGATCGTAAACAGCGAGGACGATATCAGTGCGGCGGTGGATGAGTTCGTTGCGGCGATGGACCCTGCGGATTATCCGGATGACCGCTCGATGAACGACGCGCTGGCGCAGCTGGTGGTGGACGTGATCAATGAAAATATGCCGGAGCTTGGATGGCAGGATCAGAAATCCATCATCGTTAAGGTGGAAAAGGATGACGCGGGCTATTATGGGCTCAGCAGCGACGCTATTTCCCAGCTGGATCAGGATATGATCGCGTACTGATCAGGTTTTTTCAGAAGGGATTTTTTCTGGATATACATAAAAAAGAATAAAAGTATTCTATAAAACGAAACAGGACTGCCGATACACTCTGCAGTCCTGTTTTTACTCACAATTTATGATGTATTCTAACACAGCCGGAAAGAAAAGTCTAGTAATTTTTTGTTTTCCGGCTACAATGGATATAAACTGGATGCGCGTCAGTTACCACAATGAAAAAGCTGCTCAGTCAGTACCGGCTGGAGAAGCAGATCTGGAAACGGAGGTAAATATGGCTTCTGAAACGAATCAGAAAAATCCGGAGCGTAGTCTGGAGAGGCGGAAGGAAGAAGCGCACCTGAAGGAAACGCTTGAAGTGGTTCGGTCAAACGTGGAAACCTACGGGGCGGAAGTGTTCAGAATGAAGGGAGACATCGATGAGATGCTGGAGCATTTTCACGACAACGATGTGGAAGTGCTCACCATTCTGAATAACACCATCACCCTTCACGATCACATGAAGCGGGCGCTGGAGAGAAACGAACGGGCGCTGAAAAAGCCGTATTTTGGCAGGATCATTTTTCAGGATTACGCGCTGAAAAAGCAGGAGACTCTGTATATCGGGAAGGGCGGCATATCAAAGGATACCACCCACTGGGTGGTGGTGGACTGGCGCGCGCCTGTGGCGAATGCCTATTATGAGAACGGTCTGGGGAAATGCAGTTATCCGGTACCCGGCGGTGGACGGGTCAAAATTGATCTGAAGGGAAAGCGGACCTATGAGATCGAGGAAGGAAAGCTCCTGGATTTCTACGATTCCGAGGTGGTGACCAACGACGATCTGTTGACGAAGTATCTGGCAAAGAACAAACAGGCCGTGCTGGGAGAAATCATCGCCACCATTCAGAAGGAGCAGAATGATATCATCCGCCGTTCTCCCTACCACAACATGATCGTACAGGGCGTGGCGGGATCGGGGAAAACCACGGTGGCCATGCACCGAATCTCCTATATTCTCTATAACTATCAGGAGCGGTTTAAGCCGGAGGATTTTTACATTGTGGGAAGCAACCGGATCCTGCTGGAGTACATCACCGGAGTGCTTCCCGATCTGGATGTATACGGCGTGAGACAGATGACCATGGAGCAGCTTTTCGTGCGGCTTTTGTACGAGGACTGGGACGAAGAAAAATACCGGATCCGGCCGGCGGACCGGACAGACCCGGGCGGCAGGGAACGGGGAACAACGCAGTGGTTTGAGGCGCTGGACGCCTTTTGCAACGCGCTGGAATGGGAGACCATTCCCAGAGGGAGCATATACCTGAATCCCAGACAGTTTGTGGAAGGCTTTAAGGACGGAAAAACAGGAGTATTTGACGAAACGGGCGGCCGTCCTCCCGCGCCGGGGGAAGCGGTGGAGCTGATGAACCGGGACGCGGTGGAGCGGTATATCCGGCAGAATCTCTCCATTTCCGTGCAGAACAAGATCAACATGCTCAACGAGCGCCTGGAAAATAAGATCAAAGAGGAATTTCTGGGAAAGGGCGTTAAATATACGGAAAAGGAAAGAAAAGCCATCCTGAAGGCCTACCGGGGCAGGTACGGGAAAAAGGTGTGGAAACGTTCCATTTATGATCTGTACCGGGAATTTCTGGAGCAGCAGAGAGAAAAAGGCGCGAAGGTACAGATCCCGGATCGGGAATTTGACGTCTATGACCTGGCGGCGCTTGCCTTTCTGTACCGGAGAATTAAGGAGACGGAGGTGATCAGCGAGGCCCATCATGTGGTCATCGACGAAGCGCAGGATTTCGGCATGCTCGTCTACCGGGTGCTGGACTCCTGTATCCGGGAATGTACCTATACCATCATGGGGGACGTCTCCCAGAATATTCACTTCGGTTATGGCCTGAACGACTGGGAGGAGTTAAAGGGCCTGCTGCTTCCCAGCGACCGGGATTATTTCGGAATCCTGAAAAAAAGCTACCGCAACACGGTGGAAATCTCGGAATTTGCCGCCCGGATTCTGGAACATGGAAGCTTCACTCCCTACGCGGCGGAGCCCATCATCCGTCATGGGGATCCGGTGCAGATCCGAAAGGCGGACAGCCGGAGCGGTATGCTCAAAGCCTGCGCCGGGATCTGCCGGGACTGGCAGGGAAAGGGCTTCGATACCATCGCCGTGATCTGCCGGAACAGAGAGGAAGCTTCCCGGACGGCGAAAGAGCTGCAGAAGCTGATTCCCGTGGCGGAGAGCGATCTGGAAAAGGCGGTGTTCGGAAGCGGCATCATGGTGCTCCCGGTGGAATTTACCAAGGGACTGGAATTCGATGCGGTTCTGCTCCTGGATCCTACAAGGGCGGCATATCCTTCCGACGACGGAAATGCCAGGCTTCTTTATGTGGCGGCCACCCGTGCCCTGCACGAGCTGTGCGTGCTGCATGAAGGCGACCTGACCGGGCTCATTTCGGATCCGGTTCCGAAGAAGCCCGTGCAGAAGAAGAGGATTTCCATCGTGCGAAATGAGATTCCGCAAAATCCTGTCCCGGAGCGCAAACAGCCATCCCCGGTACGGCAGGAAAGACCGTCCGCCGCCTCGCGGACAAAACCGTCCGCTTCCCTCCGGTCTCCAGCTTCCGCGTCAAATGTTACTGTAAGAAAGCCTTATGAGTCCTATGCAGAGGCGGAGAAAAGGGGAGTCACAGAAGCCGGACGGACATGGGGAAGCACCGGCCGTTTATCCGGCGGTTTCCCCGCTTTTGGGGATATGCCTTCCGCAGATCATCTCCGCCCTGCGGGCCGCCCCAGAACGGACCTGGCGGTGCGCTGGAGCGCTGAGAATGCAGACGGCCTGTATCTGCAGAGCCGTTACGGCGTGCTGAGGCTCTGCCCGGTGGGAAGCGCCATTGTGCGGGTGACCTTTGTGAAGGGATCGCAGATGCCGAAAGGCGTCTGTTCCGGCATCGCCGTGAACCGGATGGAAAAGAACTGGAAGCTGAGAGATACAAGGACAGCGGTGGAATTCTCCGGAACGGAGCTGTGCCTTCAGGTGGATAAAGCGTCCGGAGCGGTCCGATATCTCTCCGGGGAGAAAAAGCCGCTGCTTGCGGAGCGGAGCAGGGACTGCAGACTGATTGAGGATGGCGGCGCGCAGCCGCGCGCCTGGCTGTATCTGGACCGGACAAAGGGGGAAAAGCTTTATGCGCCCGGCATGCAGGGAGAAAAGGGTATTTCCCTGAACGCTTCTGCCAGATACATTTCCCATGGAGGGGTGGAGCTTCCCCTGCTGTTATCGGAAAACGGATACGGCATGCTCATCGCTTCCAGAAAACCGGTGATCAGCTGCGATATTCCCCTCTACGGAGCCTGTCTGTGCGCAGAGGGAGAGCAGATGCTGGATTTTTATTTCATCGCGGGAAAACAGCAGCTTACCATCATGAATGCCTATGCATATCTGTGCGGGCTGATCTGAACGCGAATGTCTGTTTTAGGCCTGGCCGTATATTTTCAGCCATCTCCGGGATAATAGACAAAAAAGAAGGCCGCCGCAGGCGGCAGAATGGAGGTGGCTTGTAATGAATGAATCAGATACCATAAAGCTGCTCCGGGAATGTGACGCCGGGGCGAAGATGGCAGTATCGTCCATCGATGAGGTGCTGGAAAAGGTTTCCGGCCCCGGCCTGAAGCAGCTTCTTCAGGAAAGCAGGGAACACCATGAAAAACTGGAAAACGAGATCCATTCCCTGTTGTGCAATTACGGCGTGCAGGAAAAGGAACCTGCGGCCATGGCAAAGGGCATGTCCTGGATAAAAACAAACGTAAAAATGAGCATGGACGACAGCGACGCCACGGTAGCCGATCTGATCACAGACGGCTGCAATATGGGAACCAAATCCCTGAACCGGTACCTGAACCAGTTCAGGGGAGCGGACCATGCATCAAGGGAACTCTGCGGACGGCTGATTTCCATTGAGGAGAAGCTGTGTCAGAAGATGAAGTCCTATCTGTAGATGTTCAGATTTCCGGCGCTTCCACAAAGCAGTGCATATGCAGAGGTCCGAGCACCTTAAAGCCCTCTCCCAGAGCAAAATCCTTTCCCTCCGCCAGCTTCTGGCCCTGCATGGAAAAATAGATCCGGTACAGGCCCAGAAGCTCTTCGTTTAACTGGGTGCGGTGTTCTGCCATGGCGGCGAATTTCGTCTCGAAGGTCTGCGTCACATCGATCACCGTATTCGGCTTCTGCGTGAAATAAAAGGCGATGGCGTCCGCCTGCCAGGGCGCGGTCTGTGTCTCTCGGGGATAGCGGGACAGGCTGGAGGAAATAAAGGCCTGGGCCGCTGCCCGGCCGGTAACGATATGATCGTTGTGGGCCTCATACTGCGCCCAGGGGTCCGGACAGAAGATCACATCTGGCCGCAGGTTTCGGATAGTCTCTGAAATTCTTCCGGCAAGGGAAGGAATGTCAGAAAGAGAGCCGTCCGGCAGATCATAGAAAAGAAAGTCAGAAACCCCAAGGACCTTACCGGCGGCTATGGTTTCCTTCCGGCGCAGGGCGGCGATTTCCGAAAAGTCCAGCTTCCCAGTGGAATCTCCCAGATCTCCGTTGGTGACTGTAAGATAAGTGATGGAGCAGCCTTCCGCGGCAAGAGCGGCCACGGCGCCGCCCATTCCGATTTCGATATCGTCGGGATGAGGCTGAATACACAGGGCTTTTTTGGCATTTCTGATTTCCGGAGGCATAAAATAAGCGGATATATCCATATCAGTTTCCTTTCTCCGCCTGACGGCGGTCTGTAAGCTCCTTCTGAATTTTCTCAATTTGCGCGGGCTTTAAACGATACAGGAACAGGGGCAGGATTGCCAGGAGGAAGCAGAGGGCGGGAACCACATAGACCATGGCCCCGAAGCCGGTTATTACGGCTGGGGTGGGATCCATATTTTCCTCATAATGCATGGCGGTCATGGCAAAGCCGAGAAGCCCCTTTGAAATAGTGGAGCTCAGCTTGTTCAAAAACGTGTTCATGGAGAAAACGATCCCCTCTCCCCGGAAGCCGAGCCGGTATTCCGAATAATCGATGGCATCCATCAGCATGGAGGTGCTGCTGATGGTGGTCATTCCGGTAAAGGCGAAGCTGACGCCCAGAAGGATCAGGCCGGTAACGGGGCCGGCGTTCATCGGGAAAGGCAGGAAGCTGGAAATGCCTCCGGCAATGCAGGCAATAATAAAGATTTTCTTCTTGTCGAAATGAGAGATCAGCATGGGAGAAACCGCCATTCCGGTGATCATGCCCAGTACCAGACTCACGCCGATATAGGTGACATAGCCGGAATCTCCCCATACATAAACGGCAAAATACATCTGAGAGACCTGCCGGAGGTTGTTCACCATATCGATGATCAGAAGCGAAACCAACAGCGCAATCAACGGGCCGTTGTCAAGGATGGTGTGGATGTTGCGGGAAAACGGGATGTCCTTCGGGGGAGGCTCGATCCGTTCTTTCAGGACGAAGCCGCTCAGAACCATCAGAGCCGCTCCAACAACGGCCACCACTGCGGCGGCAGCGGTATAGGCTGTGGTGCTGCGCTCTCCTCCAAAGGCATTTAACAGGGAAACGCTTCCCACGGAAATGATCACAGTGCCGATGGTTCCTCCGATCTTCCCGAGGGTGACCATGCTGTTTTTTTCATCCGGATCCGGAGAGGAAACAGAGGAAATGGCCCAGACGGGAACATCATAGATCGTGTAGGTAATATCCCAGAGCACGTAGCAGACGGCGGCGACGGCGATGGTTCCCGCCAGCGAACCGCCGAAGCTTACGAAGCAGAAAATGGTGGACAGCGCAATAAAGATGGGGCCTGCCAGCAGGTAGGGACGGAATTTCCCAATGCGGGTCCGTGTCCGGTCCGCGATCATTCCCATAATCACATCGTTTACAGCATCCCACAGGCTGGCCGCCACCATGATGACGGTCACGCTTTCGGGCGGAATGCGCAGCAGGTCAGTGAAAAAGAACATGATGTACATGGTGACAAAGCTGTAGATCATGTTCTGCCCCAGAAGGCTGCCGGTATAGGTCAGTTTTTCTCGTTTGGAGATGTTGTGCATAAGCATGACTCCTTCGTATTTGATATGTGTATAATGCTACTGTTCCCGGTACTGTCCCGGCGTCATGCCGGTGTACTGCTTGAATCTGCGGCGGAATACGTGGGCATCCTCATAGCCCACCGCCAGAGTGATGTCCCCGATCAGCATATTGGTTTCCCACAGAAGCTCCTTGGCCTTTTCCATCCGGAGGGAGGTCAGGTAATCGGAGGGACGGATATCCAGCTCATTCCGGAACTCCACGGACAGCGCCACGGCGCTCACCTGCAGGTATTCCGCAAGAGCGTTCATGGTCAGGCCCGGATCCGAGAAATGATCCTGCATATAGGCAATGGCCTTCTGCACAATATCGGAGTTCTGGATTCCGATGCCCTCCCGGTTGTCTATGATCATGCTGCAGGCATCGCAGAGAAGCTCGTAGAAGTCCTGAATGTTCAGACACTGGGAAAGGGTGAAAACATTATAAAAATCATCGAAGTCCGTTTTGTCGCCCTTCCACTCCACAAGCAGCGTGTGCATGAGATCGTTGTACAGAATCCGGAAGGCATACAGAGAAGCCTTTTCTCCGTTCAGCCTGTCGCAGATATCCCTTACCACAGACTGGGCGGCTGTTTTATCACGGTTGCGGATGGCCGTTTTAAGACGGTTCAGGTCATTTTCATCGATCAGGCTGGCATAATCCTTCTGGGATACATCGGAAAAACGGATGATTTTGCTGTTGTCCAGAAGCAGATAGTTGTCAAAGGCCGTGTTGGCTTCCAGATAGGCTCGTGAGCTTTCCTCAAAGGAGCGGTGGTAATCGCTGACGGCCATGATATAGTCGGGATCATACTGTTTCCCTATGGAAAGAAGCCTTGTGAGGAGCCCTTCTATCTCCTCCTTTTTGTCGGCGAACAGCAGAAAGAGATTCTGGTTGTTCCCGATCAGGTGGATACCGAAGCCGTCCGTCCGGCTTTCTCCGGCGATGGCCTCCAGCATGTCGGAATATACCCGGTTTTCATTGCTAATCTCCCGGCTCTTGGTCAGTACAGCAAGATACAGCTTATAATTGATGTTCAGGACGCATTCCTGGGCGGCTGCGATGGCCTCCTGGCGGGAGGAATAGCTTCCCCGGACGAAATCGCTGATAAAACGGGTTTTTTTCAGAGACTGGCTTTCCTTTTCCGAATCCCTGTAGCTGGTCACAAGGAGCTGGATTCCGTTTTCGATGCTGTCCAGGTCATAATGGGCTTCCTCATTTAAAAGCAGGTTCATCCGGCGGACACGGCGCATGACGCTTCCTGCGGCGAGAGTGACGATGAAGATGGTGGGGATGGCGCAGATCAGCACGATCAGCGTGATTCCCCACTGTTCTGCCATGACCTTATCATGAAAAACGGACATGGGCTGCAGGCTTCCATAGAGAATACCGCTGTCTCCCATTTGAACGCTTAATAAATATCTGCGGCCGTTCAGGCGGACTTTTTCGGAACCGTTTCCGCGTTCTGACAGCAGGGTGCAAAGTTCGTCCTCAGAAAGAGAATCGGCATCATTCCCTCTGGCGACAATCAGGGAATCATCGTACATCAGGAAATCGGTTCTGAGCTCCTCTTCGTTTTCATCCGAACGAGAGAGAAGGCCGTCATAATAGGAAGCCGGAACGATGAAAATCAGAGTTTCCTCCCATTCAGGAGAAATATCCAGAAGGTAGAGAACCTTTCTGCGGTCTGCCATATAGCCGTTCAGCCATATTCCATCCACATTCTGCTCCGGAAGGATTCGAAGCTGCATTCGGGATTCGGTCAGAAGGGAATAAAAATCCTCTGATGAGAGCAGCTCCGGAATACAGCCGTTTTGCAGGAAACCGTCCATGCTGATGGAGGTGGAGTAGTTGTACAGATAGTCGTCTCCATGATACCAGTACAGGAGAAGGCTGAAAAACTGACTTACCGTAGTATAGCCCCTGAGCTGTTCCTTCAAACGGATGGCTTTTTGGGGCTGTTCGTCCAGCCGGAAGCGGGTGACATCTTCGGAAAGGCCGATCTGTGTGGCGATATCCTGCAGAATCCGGAGATCATTTTCATGGTGACTGACAATGGAAGAAAGATGGTCCTCGTTTCCGGACTGAAAATCAGAATAAACGGTCTCATAATAATAGTGAAAAAGATAGCCGCCCAGGACAGTGATGACAAGAATCATAATAAGAAAAAAGGTAAAAATATAATAGAAAATATTCTGAGTATACAGTTCTTTTTTCAACTTGTTCATAATCATCTTCTCCTGAAGCGGCTTTTTTTCTATTTTACCCTGTGTATGGGAGAATAACAAGTAGGGCGAAGAATGCGATTATCGTTATTGGTCACCGTGTAGTCAGTAAGAATGGATCAACAGAATCCAGTGAATTTCCGGTTGACGTTATGACAGATACGTTTTTCTCCCTCCTGTGCATCCACATAAGCAAGGCGTTCCATAAGGCCCTCCACAGATACGGCAATGGAATCATCTTGACTGACAATCATGGGGGGAAAATATTTACGTTCCGGCAACTGATGCCGTACGGCCATGTCTTTAAGATAAAATATCATTCATTTTCTGAATTAATACTTCTGCGGCCAGCTTATGCTCTTTTTCCCCTGGATGATTATCGGAACCAACCCAAAGGGGATTTGTAGCGGGTAGCAACAGAAAGTCGGCCTTTTTGTCTCCGGTTTCTATTTTATAGTCTTGTATGGCCTGTTCCAAATAGGGAGCCATACGGTGCTCACACATTCCATAAACCCACAGCAGATGGGAATCCGGATTCAGCCTGCGCAGTTTTGTGAGAAATGATTTTACGGCGGCCTCAAATCGAAGTGCGCAGTCAGATTCCAGTCCTCCCAGAGAGTTCAGAACCATTTTGTAAGAAAGACCGTCTTTCGGATTGATCCAGGCGGGATGAGATATTGCAAAGCCGTCATTACTGCCAAGATTGACTATGATGACATCTGGACGCCAGAGATTAAAATCGTTTTCGGATAACGCTCCAAGCTTCCGGTTTTTTTCTCCTGTCAGAACACCACAGATCTGTTCATAATATCTGGGCATCACATGGAGGAAATCATTGTAACAGGAACAGTAAACACCCCAGCCGCATTCCGCCAGAATACGGAAATCGGCCTGAAAATGCGCTGCTGTAAGAAGAGCATAATTTCCGCTCAGCCCGTAAACTGCCGGGCCGGCATGCAGGAGAGAGGGAGAACCGGAAAGGCCTACGCCCGAACTCAGACTGTCTCCGATAAATTCAAAACAAAATCTATAAGGCTCTGGTGGATATATTTTACCATCACATTCCAGACCATGGATCAGAAGACAACGCTTTTCGTCTTCGGGCATGGGCTGAATTTCTTTCAGAAGTTTTACGGTTCTCATGGTTTCGGAAGGAAAGTTACGGAAAGCGCATAAGCGGCTTTTTCCCTTGGGAACGATCAGACGCTGCAGGCAGAAGCCGTCCACTTCAATTCGTATCCATTCTTCAATAGAATCATAATCGGATTCTACAGTAAACCATAATTCGCTGGCGTCTGTTCTGAATTCCAGACCGGAAGCAGTCCAGAAAAGCGGTAATGGAGTCTGGATTTTGGTCCGTCCCAGTATATGTATTTTTGTATCGGAAGGTAAATAGCAGTTCATTGTATCCTCACTCTCCTGATAAATGCATGCATCTTTCCATCTGTACACACATCAGGAGAAAAGCCCCAACGCTATGCAGATCATTGACGGAGACAGGACGTTCGCAGTAATATCTGCAATTTTCCACTTCGGTGCCAGTGCATAGAATAATGCGTTTAGTGTTGTATGCATTTTCTTTATCCGTTTCCTTTCCGTATCCAGAAATGATGAAAATCGCAATCCGCGTTTTAAAGGTATATTTCTAAAAAGGCAACTCCCGCATGCAGGAGTTGCCGGATTAAAGCATTTTTATACCTTTTTTATTCAAGCTCCATGGTATCGATGGCATCCTGGTATATCTGTACATAATCTGCGACGCCCATTCCATCGAACAGAGATACAAAGCTGTTCCAGCTTTCATCGGTTACACCATTAGATAATATGAAGTGACCCCACATTTGTAGCAACGTGGATTTACCTGTATACT
>UQVK01000005.1 GCA_900544445.1 uncultured Lachnospiraceae bacterium | reverse complement strand
CGAATTCTTATCTGGAAGGTTTCATTCCCATAGACACAGAATATTTTACAGCCTCCCGGGACTCGTTCAAAAGTCCCGGCTGCGCATTTACACATTCATCAATATCTCTTAATCTTCTTCGACGGCGTTTTCTCAAACTCTGTCTCTCTCACTTTCAGACCGTAAATCTTCTTATAAGCTGCAGCTTCCTTATTATAGTTGTCGATCTCCTTCTGAAGCGCGGCACGGATATCGGTGATTCCCTGCTTTTTCACATATTCATAGTCCGGGAAAATCTCCGCCTCGATCACGCCCGCGTTTTCCCGCACCAGAATTTCCTGAATCAGGCGGCTTCTTCCCAACCGGTTCTCCAGTTCCTCGGGGGATACGTTCTCTCCGTTTTTGGTGATGATCAGATTTTTCCTGCGGCCGGTCAGGTAGACGAAGCCTTCCTCGTCCACATAGCCCAGATCTCCGGTTTTCAGCCAGCCGTCCACGAGGGTTTCCGCCGTTTCCTGCGGCATCTTATAATAGCCCTGCATCACGCTGCTTCCGCGCACCTGGAGTTCGCCGTCCACCACCCTCGCCTCACAGTTCGGCAGGAGCTGCCCTACCGATTCCTTCCGGATGTTCCAGCTTACAGTAGTGCTGATAACCGGAGCGCATTCCGTCATGCCGTAGCCCTGCAGGATGGTGATTCCGTAGCGGGCGAACAGATCAATATAGGCCGGATCCAGATACGCGCCGCCGCTGCAGATGGTGTGGAACTGTTCTCCGAACACCTCTCTTTTTACGATTTCCGGCGGAAGACCTGCGGCATCCTCCAGCTTCTTCGCCATGGTTTCAATCATCAGCGGAACCATCAGAATCATATTCGGTGCAAAGAGCTTAATGTTTCTTGCCACGCGCAAAAGGGAATCGTTGATGCAGATCACGCTTCCCAGAGAAAGCCCTTTCAGGATATCCATGCTCAGGCAGTAGGCATGGTGAATGGGCAGGACGGAAAGAATGACTGTCCGGGAAGGAATTTTCATATCCAGGCAGGTGGCATTTTCTGCCAGATTTCTGTGAGTCAGCATGACGCCCTTGCTCTTTCCCGTGGTTCCGGAGGTAAACATGATGGTGCACAACTCTTCCGGAGACGGCTCATACTCGAAGGAGCCTTCGTATTTTTTCAGAAGGCCGCTGAAGGAAAGAGCCGTTTCGTCATCCTCCGGTTTCTGCATGGAAATCAGATATTTCAGCTTCGGACAGCGCTGTCTTGCAATAGCCTCCACATCTTTTCTCACCTCGTCCAGGACCAGCGCCTCTGCGTCGGAGCGGTCAACCAGTTCGCACAGTTCCTCTGCCGGAAGGGACACGTCCAGAGGTACCGCAACATCCCCGGCGTTCACCGTTCCCAGGTAGGCCGCCAGCCAGGGGTATGAGGTCATTCCCGTAACCGCCACATGCGCTCCCTGCGGCAGCATCGCACGGATAGCACAGGAAAAGCTTTCGCTGTCATGGCGAAGCTGCGTATAACTGCGGACAGCAATGCTGCCTTTTCCCTGTTTGAAGCGGACTGCATCCAGGGGACCGTATTTTCTTTCACTTTCCACAAGGATTTCCCGTATGGTGCTGCACAGATGCGTTTCAGGAACAGCAGCCGTCTCTGCCCGTCTGGAAACGCTGTCCTTTTCTCCAGAAATCTCCATTCTATTTTCCATCATAACCTGACCCTCTCTTTTCCATGGTTTCAACCCTTTTTCCGGCTTCAAAACTCCTGCTTTGCTTTCAGTCCTGCCAGATAGTCCACAGCCTCCTGCACGGTACGAATGTCGGAAGCTTCCTGCGGATCAATCTCCACGCCGAACTCTTCCTCTGCTTCTCCCAGCATACTCATGAAATCAAAGGAGGAAAATCCCAGATCCTCCACGAAACGGGATTCCGGATGCACCTCTTCCGGCTCCACCTCCACATAATTACAGATCAGTTCTACCAGCTTTTCAAACATACCATTTCTCCATTCCGGCAGCGGCGCTGCCATAGCCATCGCCGCGCCTGTTCCTTAAATCAACTTGATGATGTCTCCAATGGGCAGATCCGGATTTTCCGCGCCCTTGAACATGATTTTGCACAGATAGTAATACAGATACTCCAGCTGTTCTCTGGACACGGCCTTCACCTGATGCTCGAAGTTGAAGTCCAGTCCGTTATCGTCCGGACGGTGCATCACGGTCAGATACATGGCCTGGGTGGTCGCCCCGTTGGGATACCACTTCGTCTTATAGCGGATGCCTCCCAGCTTGTCCAGCCCCTTCTCCTGCAGGGTCAGCGGCTGATAGGTGAGGGACATGGGCTCGTAGGTCTCTCCCGGAGCCGCCGGAGGATAAACCTTGTTTCTGTGGGCAAAATAGGCCACCGGGTCGTAGTTGGCATGCATGAAATACTCGTTCTGCAGGTCACGGATCTCATAGATGCCCTCCAGGAAGGTCTTGTCCGGAGAAATGATGGTACGGAAGGGGAAAGAATGGATTCTTGTTCCGCCCGACTTTTTCTCCTTCAGGGTGGCACGGCGCGCGATGGCGGTATTGATGGACACGTCGTCGTTTCCGTTCATTTTCTGAAAATAGGTACGAAGTCCCATCAGAAGCAGGCAGACCAGAGAGACATGATATTTCTCACAGAAGTCCATCAGACGCTTTGTGGGCTCGGCCTCCAGGTGAAAAATATCCAACGCAGAATCCACAGAATCGGAAACGTTGATGGCAGCTCTGAGATCGGGCCTGTTCATCCTGGCCCGTTCCGCTTCCAGCGCCCCCGGTCCGTCGATGCCGTTATAGATGGGCTCGGAGGTCTCAATGATCTTTTCAAAGTATGCCGCATCCCGCTTCTTCGCCGCAGAATCCGCCTCATATGCCAGATCCCTCTGTACCTGCTCCAGGTAGGAAGCCATGTCCTTCGGATAGGGCACACCTTCATATTTCGCGTTACAATACAGCTCGATGATATCCTTCAGAAAACAGATCAGAGACTGTGCGTCCATGGTCATGTGGTCCACCAGAAGATACAGACCGTTGAAGCCGTCCGGCATCCGGATCATGACGATCCGGTTCATGGGAGAATCCTCCCGTTTGAATGGTACACGGGTCCAGCTGCGCATCAGGCTTTCCGCCTCCTCCATGGTCTTCCCGGTAAAGTCCATGAACTCGATGTCCCGCTCCTCCTTCTCGACCACATACTGATACCAGTTTCCTTCCTTATCCGCCGCGAAGCGCAGACGCATGGAGTCGCAGCGCTCATAAGCCTTATAGATGGCCCGTTTTAGTTCCTCCCAGTCCAGCTCCGTCTCTATGGTCAGGCTGGTGCCGATGTTCAGCACCTCCTTTTTCGGGCAGAAATTCTGGTAAAAAAAGTGAAACTTCTGAGCAGCCGTCAGCGGATATACGGGATATCCCTTTCTTTTTCGCATCATACAATGAGACCTCCTAAAAACTCATTCATCGCTTTTTCATAGGCGTCCATATCCTTATAATAGCTTTCCGCATGGGCCGCCCCCTCAACAATCAGCTTCGTTTTTGCCGAAGCATAGTTTTCATAAATTTCATCACACATCCGACAGGGCACAAAGGTATCTGCCGATCCGTGGATCAGAAGCGCCGGAATCTTCGCCTTCTTCACCTCTCTCGCCGCATTGCACTCATCCAGCCCGTAGCCGGCCTTTTTCCGGTTCACATAATCCGCGATCTGAATCATGGGAAAAGCGGGCAGATGATACATGGAACGGAGCACATGGCTGAAAACAGCCTTCGGTGAAGTGAAGGCACAGTCTGAGATCACGCCCTTCACCTGAACAGGCAGCGTAAGTCCCGTGGTCATCAGCGCTGTGGCCGCTCCCATGGAAATCCCATGAAGAATGATCTGCGTCTGCCCTCCGCACCTTCCGATCACCCAGTTGATCCAGCAGAGCGCATCCTTCCGGTCCAGACAGCCGAAGCCGATATATTCTCCCTGGCTCTTTCCGTGCGCCCGTTCGTCCACGATCAGCATGGAATAGCCCTTTCTCAGATAGTAATCGGACAGCCCTACATAATCGTTCATTCCACAGCTGGAGTAGCCGTGAAAACAGATGACCGCTTTTGTGATCTCCGTCTCCTCCTCTGCGGGAAACCAGGTGGCATGAAGCCTCAGGCCGTCAAAGGATTCCAGATAGATCTCCTCGTGATGCTTTGCCAGCAATCGGGCCCTTCTTTCTTCGATGAGCGGAAAATACTGCCGCCAATCCGTTCCCGCCATCTTCATGGTGCGCTCCACGCTGACATGATTCCTTTTCATGGTTCTACGGTAAAAATAGGCGCTGCCGCCCGCCTCCGCCGCCGTCAGCAGTCCCAGAACGGCTGCCGCGCTGAACAGTACTTTTTTCATATTTTTAAGCCTCTTTTTTCCGTCTTACTTCGCAGAGCGTTTTGCAAGGATATCCTTCAGCTTCAGAGCCTTCTCAATGTTTCCTTCCACCTTCAGCTTCTGAAGGGTAACCGCAAGGATCGGATCCAGCTTTCCGTCCGCAATTTTCTCAAGCGTTTCCGCTTTGCAGGTGAATATGGCATCCCGGTCATAATATTCGTAAGGTTCCACATAAAGCTGTCCGTCCTTCACCTCCACGTAGAAGATGCCCTCGCCCTCTCCCACAATGTTAAACTGAAATGCGAGATGCTCTCCAATCCCCGATACATCGACTCCCATGAGCCTTGCCTTCACCTCTGCAAAAAAGTCCGCGTATGTCATTTTCTCTTCCTTTCTTCATCCCAGACGATTTTTCATTTTTCGACCGTCGGTCGATTCTCTTCTTTTAAACAATATCATCTTTTCGACCAGCGGTCAATTATAGGAGTTGTTAAAATTCCGGTCTCCCCATTCCCTTTTTCTGTTACTTTTTCCTGTTGCCCATGAGCGTGTGTCTGTGCTATAGTTGGAATAATTCTTCGAATAATTCCAGAATAATTCTTCGAATAATTCCAGAATAATTCCTATTCATACAGCAGACGTCGGAAAAAGGAGTGCACATGGCTAATCGACATAAATATGACCAAATTCTGGATGCGCTCCAGAATCTTATGGAAAGCAGAAACATACAGAGTATCTCCGTCAGTGAGATCGCGCAGACGGCGGGAATGGGAAAAGGGAGCATTTATTACTATTTTCCCTCCAAGGATGCCATCCTTGACGCTCTGATCGAAAGAAATTATGAGAAGCCGCTGGAAACGGCAAAGACGCTGGCGGGGCAGACGGAAATTTCCCCCTTCACCCGCATGGCGATGATTTTTCAGGCATGCCGGAGCTCCTCCACGGAATTTTTACGGCAGGAGGAGCCTGTTTCCCTGACCAGCGCACAGGAGCATGCCTTCATTCATCAGAAATATATGGCGCATCTGATCTCCGAACTGAAGCCCGTGCTGACGGAAATCATCCGGCAGGGCATCGACAGCGGAGAGATCCATTTTGACCGCCCGGCGGCCCTTGCTGAAATCGTGCTGATCGTCCTCACCGTGAAGCTGGATAACACGCTGGTTCCTTCCACCAGGGAAGAAATCGAAGAGGTCATGCGCGGCCTGGTCTCCCTTCTGGAAAAGGGAACGGAGAATCCGGCCGGATCGCTGAATTTTCTGACTGCATGAAAAACGGAGATCCCTGACCGGGGTCTCCGTTTTTTTCACTTCTCTTCTGTCGGCAGATGCAGATCCACCATACGGATGGAAAACAGACTGTCCCGCTGGCAGACAACGATCTCTTCTCCGGCCGCTTCCATGCGGTACAGGCTTTCCGGCACAAGAAGTTCTGCCATCGTTCCGTCATCCAGGCGTACAGTCAGATAGTATTCCATATCATCCCCGTCCTCTTCCTGCCTTTCATCCCGTTCCACAACTTCCGCCGGATAATGCCGGGCCGACGTACAAAGCGCCAGATTTCCTCCATAAGCCAGCACATACCCGCAGAACAGGCATACCAGACACACAAGAAACAGTCCT
Source organism: uncultured Lachnospiraceae bacterium (assembly GCA_900544445.1). GTDB lineage: Bacteria > Bacillota > Clostridia > Lachnospirales > Lachnospiraceae > Eisenbergiella > Eisenbergiella intestinigallinarum. Next base: position 82,137 of record UQVK01000005.1, on the reverse strand, counting down.
TCTCCCCGTAACCTTCGGGGCGTCCGAATGAAAATCAGAGCTGCCAGCAGACCTCCAAGGATCAGCCAGAGGACGATAAAACGTCCCTCGTCCACCGTCTGCAGGATCCATCTGTTCCAAATATAGAAAAACTGTCCTCCCAGAAGGAGTATCAGCAGCAGCACCAGCAGGGAGGGAACCCGCACATGCATGGCCTTCCATTCCTCCGTCGCGCCCTTCGGCTTTGCGTCCATGGTGAGCACCGGCGCAAACAGAATGCAGCAGCCCAGAAAAGGCAGAAGGGAGGCCGCAGACAGAGAAACTGCCGGACGAAATTTCAGAAGCCCCGTTACATACAGCAGAAACGGCGCCACGCTTCCCAGGGCAAGCAGCAGTACGGACAATACCAGCAGAATGCGCACAGCCTTCAGATGATCGTGCCAGCCCGTCCTGTATTCTTCCTTCCACTCCAGGACAGCTCCCTCATCTGCCCGCTGAACCTGCCGTTCCAGAAAGGACGTCAGTTCTCCGGGAATTCCCTGTTCCTCGATCCAGCCGTCCAGTCCTTCCATTCCCCGCATGTTCCGTTCCACGCGCAGCATTGTTCTGCCGTCAGCGTCCAGAAAAAGAATGGTGTCATTGGCTCCGAAACGGATCCGCGCGGTCTGCCCGGGCAGAAATTCCTTCCGTCTGCCCCAGCTTGTGACATAGGTGAGCGCTCCGCTTTGAAACAAAAGCAGCATCCTGTTTTTCCAGGCCAGCAATGCCCATACGCCGGTAAACAGCAACAGGAAACCGATCAGCGCCATAAACAGCGCGAAGGGGAGGTCCAGAGGCGGATGCATGCAGAGCGTCAGCGATACGAAGAAAAAGGCGGTTCCCGGAAGTCCGCAGAAGATCCCAAGAACCGGCACAAACGCCCGCTCCCTGAGAACGGCCTGCGGACCAAAGGCCTGCGAAGGCCCTCCTGTACCGCTGTCATCCGGCGATACGCCGAAATCCCCTTCCATCCCCGGACGGCAGCAAAGCAGCAGAATTCCCAGAACAGGAACCGGAAGCTGCAAAAGCAGCCCAAGTGCCACGCCGCCCGGCGGCGCTTCGTCCGCGCAGGCCCATATCACCGCCAGGGCCAACAGCGCATACAACAAAAGGAATACGCCCGAAGCTGCTGCGGGCCAGGTACGCCCGCTTTTTCTGTTCTCCATTTCCCCTACCTCTTATAGTACTGGGCCTGCGCGTTCCACAGTTCGCGGTACAGTCCCTCTTCTCCGATCAGCTGTTCATGGCTTCCCCTCTGCACCACCCGGCCGCCGTCAAAGACAAGAATATCCTGACAGAACCGGCAGGATGCCAGCCGGTGGGAAATATACAGGGCTGATTTCCGGCACGCGGTCTTCTGTGAAGCGCCATTTCCGCCGCCGTTTTTGCCGCCCTCTATCATCCGGTCAAAGCCCGCGTAAACCTCGTACTCCGATACCGGATCCAGCGCTGCGGTGGGTTCGTCCATGATGACAAACGGAGCATCCTTGTAAATGGCCCTCGCGATCGCCATTTTCTGCCTCTCCCCGCCGGAAAAATTCACGCCGTTTTCATCGTATTCCTTTCCCACACAGGTATGAAGTCCCTGTTCCATTCTTTCCGCACGGTCCGTAAGGCCTGCCCGCTCCAGCGCATCCCATACGCGCGCTTCCACTGCCCCGCTGCTCTCCGCCGCAGCTTCCTCTGCCGCATCGGTTCCCGCGATGTTTTCTCCCACCTCAAAGGCAAAAATCCGGAAATCCTGAAAGACCACTGCAAGCAGGTCGGTCCAGGCGTCGGAATCGTATTCCCGGATGTCCACACCATTCACCCGGATGCAGCCCTCTGTCACTTCATAAAGGCCGCAGAGCAGTTTGATGAAGGTGGTCTTTCCGGAACCGTTTTTTCCCACAATCGCCAGCTTTTCTCCCGTATCGAAGCTGAGGCACAGATCATGGAGCACCTCCTCTCCGGAACCGGGATAGGAAAAGGAAACATGGTCAAACTCCACATGGAAACGTCCGTCCGGCCTTTGTACCGGAAGCTTTTTCCCTTCCTTTTTTCTGCTTCCCAGCTTTCGGAAGCGCACATAATCATGGCAGTATGCCCCATGGGTGCGGATCGCCGCGACCACGCTCATCAGATCCGCCATCGCTTCCGACATCTGGACAATTCCCGCCGCATAGGTCACCACGCTTCCAATGGTAATCAGTCCGAGCCAGGCGCGAAGCCCCGCGAACAGATAAACCAGCAGGCCGATCAGCGCCGTGGCCGCCCGCCGCACCATTTCCTCTTTTGCCACAAGGGAGCTTTCCGTATCCACCTCCGCCTGCACCCGGCTGCCCGCCTCGTTCGTCTGCTTCTTTATCAGTTCCTTCTGGCCGTACAGCCGCAGATCCTTCTGCCTTTCACTGGTTTCAAAGATCCCCATATAGTATTCCAGCAGGCTTTCGTCCGCCGCCCTTTTTTCATGGGCCTTCCGGATCCGCTTTCCATACCGGATATCCATCCGGAAGCTGAAATATACCAGTCCCACAATCACCGCAAACAGCAGAAGGCTCGCCAGCCAGGAGTTCAGAAAGCCCTCCCGCAGAGGCTGCACCTGGGTAAAAAGCGGAAAAGCGATCACCACGGCAGCAATAATCGCCGTCATCGCCTGGATGAAGCGCTTCCAGTCATCCAGCACCAGCCCGATCAGCCCGTGGTCCGTTCCCGCATTCCGAATGGTATGCAGCATCGTGTGCGTCTGCGCCTCTTCCAGATGCGGATAGTCCATGTCGAGCAGCCTCTGATTCAGAAGCCCGTTTTGCTGCTCATAGATGAAGTCATGCTTCTGATTATGGATTTCCGTCAGAATGGAACTGAGGCAGTAACAGAGCGCTTCCAGCCCAAGCGCCGTCAGCGCCAGCTGCAGAAGCCGTGAAAACGGAGCGCCCTCATATACCGCGTCCAGCAGAAATCCAAGGAGCACCGTGGTGATAAACGGCCGGATGCCGTCCAGAAGGGACAGCCCCACCGCGCTGAGAACCACCTTCCTGTATCCTGCCTTACAATAATCCCGAATCAGCGTAAACTGATCCAGTATCTCCCATTTTCCCATCGATTCACGCCCCCTCTCACGCATAATACCGGCTCTGCATTTCGTACAGCTTCGCATAGCTTCCGCCTGCACGCATCAGCTCCTCATGGGTGCCCTCTTCCACGATCCGGCCGTTTTCCAAAAGCACAATCCGGTCGCAGAACTGGGTAGATGCAAGCCTGTGAGAAATATAAACAGCCGTCGCATTCTCCATCGCTTCGCTGAAATTCTGGTACAGTTCATTCTCCGCGATCGGATCCAGCGCAGCGGTAGGCTCATCCAGAATGATGAGGGGCGACTCCTGATACAGCGCTCTGGCAAACAGCAGCTTCTGATATTCTCCGCCGGAAAAGTCCACACCGCCCTCCTGTACACCGGAAAGCATGGGCGTCTTTCCCTTTCGGGGCAGACGGTGGTAGCGTTCCTCGAATCCGGACAGGCGCAGCGACCGCTCCAGCTTCTCCGGATTTCTTTCTTCCTCCCCGCATCCCGTCAGATTTTCATCCAGAGAAAGCGGAAGCATGGTATAGTCCTGAAACAGAACGGAAAGCAGGCTGTAATATTCTTCCCGCTGATATTCCCGAACCGGAATGTCGTTTAACAGAATCTCCCCTCCGGTGGGCTCATAAAAGCCGCAGATCAGCTTGACCAGCGTGGTTTTTCCCGCTCCGTTCAGTCCAAGAAGAGCCAGCTTCTCTCCCGGCTCCAGAACCAGATTCACATCCTTCAGAACCTGCGTTTCACTTCCCGGATAGGAAAAAGAAACGTGGCGCAGTTCCAGCTTTGCGGGACGCTTTTTCATCGCTTCCGTCCGCGCCGGGTTTTCCGGACGAACCCAGGCATTTTCCCAGGAAAGGAAGTCCCGCACATAGCTCATGGACATGTTGGCGCTGTTATAACTCAGAATCATATAAACCAGCCAGTTGAAAAAGCCGGCGAAGCTGCTCAGGAGGCTGATGTAGTAAACCAGCCCGGAAGCGGAAATCTCTCCTCCCGTCAGCAGATACAGCAGAGCCCCGTAGATGATTCCGTTCCTTGCGAACATCAGAAGGCTGCTGAAAATTCCTCTCACCTGATACCAGAAATGGATCTTTCCGAACAGCCGGTCCATCTCCTTCAGGGATTCTTCATATTTTTTCAGAAAAAGCTTCTGCAGCCGGTAGATCCGGATATCCTTTCCGGCGGCCGCGTCTCCCGCCTGCGTGCTCAGATAGGCTGTTCTGGACGCATACCGGCTGTTCTCTCCATAATAGACGCTGTACATTTTCCTGGCAACGGACAGAAGCACATAATTTAGTGCAACTGAAATCATCACCACCAGCAGAAGCCACAGTCCTACCCTGGCGATCAGAATTCCGTAGAAAGTCAGCAGAATCAGGCAGGAGCTTCCGCCGATCAGAAGATCCGGCATTCCGTACAGCCCTCTTCCATACCGGAGGGCCGCTGCCACATTTCCGATCGTCTCTCTGGATGGACCGTCTTCCAGCCTGTCGTAATCCAGATCCATGATTTTTGCCGTGAATTTTTTCCGAAAGAACTGAAGAAAAGAGGGCATGGAGCGCTCAAACCAGAGATTTGCCGCATAATCGCAGGTATTTCCGATCCATCTCACCAGACAGATTCCCACGATATGTATGACCAGTACAGCCAGTCCCACTCCCTCTTCCAGATCCTGCACCACTACGCTCGGAAGCAGCGTCTGGGCATAGGAGCCCGCCACGCTGGGAATGAACACCAGCAAAATGATGAGCACCGCCGATTTTTTCCACTCCCACAGTGACTTCAATGTGTACCACAGGTTGCCGAAAATGCTGTAATGGCTCTTTCCTTTTCCATAACTGTGTGAAATGTACTGCACGAAAACTCCCCCTCTCCGTACTCAAAGCTTCTCGCTGAATATATTCTTATATCCTTCCCCATAGATTTCCGTGGCGCTGGAAATGATCATGAAGGCGAGCGGATCCTCCTGCTTCACGATTTCTTCCGCCTTTGGCGCGATTGTGTTTCGCATGACGCACAGAATCACATCCTTGGGATTGTTGCTGTACGCTCCCTTTCCCTTCAGGAAGGTCACGCCTGCCTCCAGCTCGTCCATGATCCGCCGCGCGATTGTATCGGAGTGGTCGCTGATGATATAGACCAGCTTCGCCTCGTCAAAGCCGTAAAGCACGGCATCAAACACGATGCTGGTCACCACGACGGCCACAACCGCATAAAGAATGGTGTCAATGTCATCAAACACCAGAAGGGAGGCGGCTACGATCAGGATGTCCAGGATAAAAAACAGTCTTCCTGTTTTCAGATGGCGGTACTTCTGCCGCAGGAGTTTGACGATGATGTCCGTACCGCCCGTGGTTGCGCCTGCACGAAACACAAAAGCAAGGCCGATCGCCATCACCGCGCCGCCGGCCAGAGACGCAAGCACCGGATCGGTTGTAACCGCGCCGAAACGGGCAAAAAAATTGGTGAACAGAGAGCTTAAAAATGTGGCATACAGGGTGGAAAGCAGGAAACGAAATCCGAATTTCCACAGCCCCACAGCCAGAATCGGGATATTGATCAGCAGGATCCCCGTTCCGGTGGAAAGGCCGCTCAGACGGTTTAAAATCATCGCGATACCTGTTACGCCGCCTGGAGCCAGATTGTTCGGGTCCAGAAACAGGCTGACGCCGATACCGTATATGACGGTTCCCACCGTGATCAGCAGGTAATCCATAAGCTCCCTTTTTACTGTTTTCTTCTCCTCCATTCCATCCTCCTTTCCGGCTCGAACCGGCGGTTCGTGCCGCCCCTTTTTGTTCCTGAAAAGAGACTGCCGGACGAACCCTCTCCGGCCCGTCCGGCGCCATCTTCTTTTGTTCTCATTCTGCGGCAAAGCCGCGGAAATTATTCCGAAACTGCACAGATACGAAAATGTAAAAGCACGCAAATATCAGATTGCCAAATTTCTCAGTCACGCAGCTTCCGGAAAATGCTGTCCGGATACAGCCTGGACTCTCAGCCTTTTCCGCCGCGTCACATGATCGTTCGTACCAGCTTCGGCTTATAGCCTTCCTTCTCCAGAGCCGCAAGGATCTGTTCCTTGTGCTCCGTTCCAAAGGCCTCCAGCGTGATGCGCAGTTCCACGGCAGCACTTCTGTTAATGGATACAAACTGGTTATGCTCCAGCTTGATGACGTTGCCGTTTACCTCCGCAATCACATGGGCCACTCTGGACAGTTCGCCCGGTCTGTCAGGAAGCAGCACGGAGACGGTGAAAATACGGTCCCGCAGGATCAGGCCATGCTGTACAACAGAGGACATGGTGATTACATCCATGTTGCCGCCGCTTAAGATGGAAACCACCTTTTTGCCTTTTACATCCAGATGCTTCAGCGCTGCAACGGTCAGAAGGCCGGAATTTTCAACCACCATTTTATGATTCTCCACCATGTCCAGGAAGGATGTCACCAGCTCCTCATCCTTCACCGTTATGATTTCGTCAATGTTCTGCTGTATGTAGGGGAAAATCACAGAACCCGGCGTTTTTACCGCCGTGCCGTCCGCGATGGTATTCACGCCCTTCAGGGTGACCACCTTGCCCGCCTTCAGGGACTCCTGCATGCAGTTTGCTCCCGCAGGCTCCACACCGATCACGTGGATCTTGGGATTCAGGAGCTTTGCCAGCGTGGAAACACCCGTGGCCAGGCCGCCGCCGCCGATGGGCACCAGCACGTAGTCCACCAGAGGAAGCTCCTTGAAAATCTCCATCATAATGGTCCCCTGTCCGGTCGCCACGGTTGGATCATCAAAGGGATGGATGAAGGTGTAGCCGTTTTCCTCCGCCAGCTCATAGGCCTTCGCGCAGGCCTCGTCGTACACATCTCCCCACAGCACCACCTCGGCGCCATAGCCCTTGGTGCGATTCACCTTCATGAGAGGCGTGGTTGTGGGCATGACGATCACCGCCTTGCAGCCGTAAGCCTTTGCCGCATAAGCCACGCCCTGGGCGTGATTTCCCGCGGAGGCCGTAATCAGACCGCGGCTTCTCTCTTCCTCTGAAAGAGTACTGATCTTATAATAGGCGCCCCGAAGCTTGTACGCGCCGGTAAGCTGCATGTTCTCCGGTTTGAAATAAACCCGGTTTCCCGACTGGCTGCTGAAATATTCGCTGTAAACCAGCTTGGTTTCCTGAGTAACTCTTTTCACCACTTCGGAAGCCTCTTCGAATTTTTCCAGGGTAAGCATCTTTCCGTCTTCCATCTTTTCCTCCATGTCCTGTTTTTCAGTCATTCTCACTTTTTACGTCAAACAGCGCGTTGACGAACTGGTCCGGATCGAACTTCTGCAGATCCTCCATGTCCTCTCCCACGCCGATATATTTTACCGGAACGTTCAGCTCTGACTGAATGGCGACCGCGATACCGCCCTTTGCCGTTCCGTCCATCTTCGTCAGGATAATTCCCGTCAGGTCGGCCACCTCGCCGAATTCCCGCGCCTGCTGCAGCGCGTTCTGTCCGGTGGTGCCGTCCAGAACCACCAGATTCTCCCGGTGGGCATCCGGGAATTCCCGGTCGATGATGCGGTTCATCTTCCGAAGCTCTTCCATCAGATTTTTCTTATTATGAAGCCTTCCCGCCGTATCGCAGATCAGCACGTCCACATGCCTCGCCTTTGCCGCGTTCACCGCGTCGAACAGAACGCTCGCCGGGTCGGAACCCTCCGCCCCGCCGATCATGTCAACGCCCGCCCGGCTGGCCCAGCCCGCGAGCTGCTCTCCTGCGGCCGCGCGGAAGGTATCTGCCGCGGCGATGAGCACCTTTCTGCCCTGCGCCTTCAGCATGCCGGCAAGCTTCCCTACAGAGGTGGTTTTTCCCACCCCGTTCACGCCGATCACCAGAATGACGGACTGCTTTTTTTCAAAATCGTAAGCCGTCTCTCCGACCTGCATCTGCTCCCGGATGCTGTCAATCAGAAGCTGCCTGCAGTCCGAGGGCTCCTTGATGTGCTTCTCCTTCACCTGCTTTTTCAGACGGTCCAGAATATCGGAGGTGGCGTTCACGCCGATATCTCCCATGATCAGGGTTTCCTCCAGCTCCTCGTAGAACTCGTCGTCTATGGCGGAAAAGCCGCTGAACACGGAGTCGATCCCGCTCACAATATTATTTCTCGTTTTGTTCAGGCCTTCTTTCAGCCTGGCAAAAAAGCCTTTCTTTTCTTCAGCCATACATTTCTCCCTTAGCGGGCCCGCGCGGCTTACCGCTGCATCCGCCCTGCCAATCCCTCAGTTCGTCAGTTCCTTATCAATCAGGCTCACGCTCACCAGCGTGGACACACCCTTTTCCTGCATGGTGATTCCGTACAGCCGGTCCGCCTTTTCCATCGTTCCCCTTCTGTGGGTGATGACGATGAACTGGGTGTGCTTCGTCAGCTTGTGCAGATAACCGGCGAACCGGCCCACGTTGCTGTCATCCAGAGCCGCCTCAATCTCGTCCAGCAGGCAGAAGGGCGACGGCTTCAGATTCTGGATGGCGAACAGCAGCGCAATGGCGGTCAGCGCCTTTTCTCCGCCAGACAGCTGCATCATATTCTGCAGCTTTTTCCCCGGCGGCTGGGCGATGATACGGATCCCCGCCTCCAGGATGTCCTCATCCTCCAGAAGCTCCAGCGTTCCCTTCCCGCCGCCGAACAGTTCCCGGAATACCTTGTCAAACTCTTCGGCGATCTGCGCGAATTTTTCCTGAAACTGCCTGCGCATGGCCTCGTCCAGCTGCAGAATAATTCCCCGCAGCGTTTCCTCCGCCTGCACCAGATCATCGTGCTGCCCCTTCAGGAAGGTGTAGCGGTCCATCAGGTTTTTATAATCCTCAATGGCGTTCACGTTCACGTCTCCCAGCCTTCGGATCTCATCCTTCAGGGCGGAGATTTCCTTCTTCATGGCTCCCAGATCCTGCAGCGCCTCATCCCGAAGAGCAGAGGCGCCTGTCAGAGTCAGTTCATATTCGTCCCACATATAATTGATCTGGCTCTCGATGGCTTCTTCCGTCTTTTCCCTCTGGGCGTTCAGACGGTAAACCTCCTTGTCCAGACCGGAAACCGTTTCGGAAAGGCTTTCCCTTTCCGAAAAGAACCGTTTCTGCTTTGCGGAAAGCGCTTCCTTTCTTTCCAGGTCTGTCTGCAGCCTCAGCTGCCCCTCGCTCCCTGCCACGCCGGAAGCGGACAGGCTCTCCGTCAGGGAACGGATCTGTCCTTCCTTTTCCTGCATCTGCCGCTCATTCTCTTCCATTCCGGCGAGGACCTCTCTGCGTTCTTCTTCGAAACGGGACAGTTCGCCGCAGACACGATCCAGATTTTCCTGTGCAAAGCCCTGGGTCTGACGGATCTTCTCGGCCTCCATTTCAATGGCGGATACCTGAGCTGCCTGCCCGCTTTGTTCCTCTCTGATTTTTTCCAGCTTCTCCTGAGCTGCGGCGATCTGCGCTTCCAGATCCTTTTCCGTCTGCTCGGAAGCCGCCAGCTCCCGCTCCGTCTGCTCCCTGCTGTCCTTCAGCTCGGCCAGACGTCCGGTAATTTCCTCCTGCTCTTTCTTCAGATCGTCATAGCCCGCCTGGGTCTGCTCCTTCTTCTCCCGGGCTGCAGCCACGTTCATACGCGCCGTATTCTGCCGGATGAATTCCTGCTGCAGCTGCTCCTTCGTTTGATCCAGCTTCACCCGCAGGAGAGCGCGCTGCTTCCGGATTTCCTCCGCTTCCTCCAGCAGGGCATCCACCTGCTTCAGCGTCGCTTTGACCTTTTCCTGAAGCTGTTCGATCTCCCTGCGGCGTCCCAGCAGGTTGCTGCTGTTCTTAAACGCGCCGCCGCTGATCGCTCCGCCGGGCGTGAAAAGCTCGCCCTCCAGCGTGACCATGCGCAGGCTGTAGCCTGTCTTTCTGGCAAGCCGCACCGCGTTGTCCACATGATCGATCACCAAAATCCTGCCAAGCAGAGAAGCCGCCACATCCCGGTATTTTTCCTCCGTGGTCACCAGAGAATCCGCAAGGCCGATGACGCCAGGCTCCGAAAGCAGCTGCCTCTGGCGGAATTCCGACCGGAACTCCGGTCTGCTCTTCACGCTGGTCAGAGGCAGAAAGGTGGCTCTTCCGCCCTTCACCGCCTTCAGGAAAGCAATCATCTCCTTTGCGGTATCCTCATTGTCCGTCACGATGTTCTGGATGCTGCCGCCAAGAGCCGTCTCGATGGCGGTTTCATACTTTTTCTCCACCTTTAGAAGGTCCGCCACTACGCCGAGAATGCCGGGATGCTTCTCCTTCTGCTCCATGACCCGCTTGACGCTCCCGCCGTAGCCCTCATAGCGCTCCGTCAGGTTGACCAGAGCGTCCAGTCTGGATTTTTCCTGATGATAGATGACCTGCGCATCGCGCACCGCCTGATCCTTCTTCGCCAGCCCGTCCCGGATCCCGTTCAGCTGTTCCTCCAGAGCGCTGATGGAATCATTCAGAGCGGAAATGCCCTCGCTGATCCGGTTGAACTCCTCTTCCAGCTCCTGGATGCCCGCATCCTGCTGTTCCTCGTCCGATTTGGCCCGAAGCAGCCTGGAGTTCAGCTCCGCTCTTCTGATCTGCACCTGTTCCAGCATGGTATCGAAGCGTCCCATCCGGGTCTTGATGGCGGCGCGTTCGTTCAGCACTTCAATGATCTGGCTGCGCCCTTCGTCAATAAGGCCGTCGGTCTCATCCGCCCTTGCCTGGATGGAAGCCAGAAGGGCCGCTGCATGCGCCCGCTTCTCCTCCATCTCCGAAAGATTCCGGTCAGTCTCTTCCTTGCCGGCCTCGATCTTTTTCCGCTCCTTCGTGCGTTCCTCAATCTCCCGCTCCAGGGTTTCTTTACGTCCCGACAGATGGCGGGCGCTCGCCTGTGCGGAATTGATCTGTTCCTTTAAAACGTTGATCTCGCCTTCCAGCCGGCTTTTCAGCATGGCAGCGTCCGAAAGCTCCGTCCTGGTCTTTTCGATGCTCTGATCCAGCGCATCGATCTCTTCCTGCACGCTTTCATATTCTTCCCGGATCCGGCTGTATTTTTCCGTGGTTTCTTCCAGTTCCTTCGAGGCGTTTTCGTATTTTCCGTTCAGATCGGAAAGCTGCTCCGAAAGCCTGCGGTTTTCCAGCAGGAAAACGTTCACGTCCAGCCTCTTCTGATCTTCCTTTTTCTTCAGGTAGATTCTGGCCTTCTCCGCCTGCTTTTCCAGAGGCCCGGTCTGCTTTTCCAGCTCGGAAAGAATGTCCCGGACACGCAGCAGGTTCTGCTTTTCATCCTCCAGCTTCTTCTGCGCGGCGGCTTTCCTGCGCTTGAACTTCACGATGCCGGCCGCCTCGTCGAACAGCTCCCTTCTCTCCTCCGGCTTGCCGGAAAGAATCCGGTCGATCTGGCCCTGCCCGATGATGGAATAGCCCTCCTTACCAATACCCGTATCGTAGAAAAGCTCGTTCACATCCTTGAGCCTGCAGGGGGTGCCGTTCATCAGATACTCGCTCTCGCCGGAACGGTAGATCCGCCTCGCTACCGTGACTTCGTCGTAGTCTACCGCCAGCTGGTGATCCGAATTGTCCAGGGTAATCGCCACATAGGCATAGCTCATGGGCTTTCTCACCTCGGTGCCGGAGAAAATGACGTCCTGCATGGAGGCGCCGCGCAGCTGCTTCACCCGCTGCTCGCCCAGCACCCAGCGCACCGCGTCCGCCACGTTGCTCTTTCCGCTGCCGTTGGGACCCACGATTCCCGTGATTCCGTTGTGAAATTCAAACGTGATTTTATTTGCAAAGGATTTGAATCCGTGTACCTCAATGCTCTTTAAATACATGTTTCTTTGTCCCGTCTTCTCCCGTCTGTTTTCTGAGGAAAAGTATGGCCTGATAGGCCGCCTGCTGCTCCGCCGCCTTCTTGGTTCGCCCCTTTCCATGTCCGGCAGTCCGCCCGTCCAGTCTGGCTTCCACAATAAACTGCTTATCGTGTTCAGGTCCCTCCTCTCCCACCAGCGCATAGGAAAGCTGCGCGCCGCCGGGCATTCCCTGGATCATTTCCTGAAGCACCGACTTGCTGTCGTAGAACAGAATCTTGTTTTCCAGATCGGACAGCACAAAGTGGTGGATGAAACGGTGGGCCGCCTGAAAACCGCCGTCCAGATACAGCGCTCCAATCACGGCCTCCATCACGTCTGAAATGATGGAATCCCGGTTCCGGCCGCCGGTTCCTTCCTCTCCCTTTCCCAGCAGGATATATTTTTCCAGTTCCAGATCCCTGGCGCAGTAAGCGAGCGCAGGTTCGCAGACCATGGAGGAACGCAGCCGTGTCAGCTGCCCCTCCGGCATTTGCGGGTTCTCATGAAACAGAAAATCGCTGGAGACGAGCTCCAGCACCGCATCCCCCAGAAATTCCAGCCGCTCATAGCTTCCCAGCCGGTTGATCCGCTGCTCGTTGGCAAAGGAACTGTGGGTGAGCGCCTGCTTTAAGAGCTTTTTATCCTGAAAAATATAGCCGATCTTTTTTTCCAGTTCTTCCAGATTGTAAACCACGTTTCGATCCTTTCTGTAAACATTGAAAAAATGCGCGCCCTGATACGGTACGCATCAGGAGCATCCACCGCAGGCTTTCATACGGCAGAAAATTTCATTTCCTGCCGTATGAAAAGCCCGCCGGGGCCGGCACAATCATGTTTCTGCCGTCTACGCCCCGCCGCGGGCCTTCCTGAAAGCCAGTCATTCACTGCTTCCCGTGCTGCTTTTGATCAGACGGACAGCTTCTCCAACCGTTGTGATCTTCTCCGCGTCCGCCTGTGATATTTCAATGGCAAATTCCTCCTCGATTCCCATCACGATCTGATAAAGGTCCAGGGAATCCGCACACAGATCATCCACAAACGCAGTCTCTTCTGTGATCTCTCTCGTGTCCACACACAGGACCTCCGCAATGATCTTTCTCAGCTTGTCAAGCTCCATATCCTTCGTCCTTCCTTAACCGGCGGACCCTGAAATCGCTTTCTGGATCTTGCCGTTAATATCCTGCTCACGGAAAGTCAGGCACTGCAGGATCGTGTTCCTGATCTCAATGGCCTTCGAGCTTCCATGGGTCTTGACCACAAGCCCCTTTAAGCCCAGAAGCGGCGCTCCGCCGTACTGCTCCAGGTCAAAGGCCTTCAGCGTTTCCTTCAGGGCAGGCTTAACCAGAAGCGCTCCAACCTTGCTCCTCGGGCTGCTCATCATTCCGGCCTTCACCATTTTAATCAGCGTTCCGCCCACGCCTTCATATAGCTTCAGGATCACGTTTCCCACAAAGGCTTCACAGACGATCACGTCCGCCGCACCGGAGGGAATATCCCTCGCTTCCACACTGCCGATGAAGTTGATGTCGGGGCAGGCCTTTAACAGAGGGAAAGTGGCTTTTACAAGCGCGTTTCCCTTTTCTTCCTCCGCGCCGTTGTTGACGATGCCGACCCTTGGATTTTTAATGCCGACCACATGCTCCATGTAAATGGAACCCATCCGCGCGAACTGCACCAGATTGGAAGGCTTCGCGTCCACGTTCGCCCCGCAGTCCACCAGAAGGGAGGCCCCTTTTTCCGTAGGGATCAACGGTGCGAGAGGCGGCCGCTCCACGCCCTTTGCCCGGCCCACGATCACCTGTCCGCCGACCAGCACCGCTCCCGTGCTTCCCGCGGAAACGAAGGCGTCGCATTTGCCCTCACGCACCAGATACAGCCCCTTTACAATGGAAGAATCCTTCTTCCCCTTGATTGCAGCCACCGGCGGCTCTGCCATGGCGATCACCTCCGTGGCGTTCACCACCTCTACCTGGTCTTTGGGATACTCGTACTTTGCCAGCTCCGCTTCCACCTGATCCTGCTTTCCCACCAGGAAAACCCTGATTTTCTTTTCCGCCTGCACAGCTTCCACAGCGCCCTTTACGATCTCTCCCGGCGCGTTGTCTCCGCCCATGGCGTCCACCGCCACCTTCACATATTCTGCCATACTCTTTGTTTTCCTCTTTTTCCGCGGCGTTCCGCCGCTTTTCTCAAACAACGGACGCTCCCCTTTTTAAGGGCCGTCCGCAGGTGTAATCGTCCGCGCATGACCGCGCAGACGGCATAAATCTAATATACTAAACATGGGGCCAAAAGTCAAATATTGGGGTACAGAAAACAGCAGCATCCGATCCATTATTTCGTATTGGACCGGATGCTGCTGTTTCAGATCTCCGTCTCTTCTGCACACTCCCCAGCCGCAGGAAGCGCCTCACTGTGTCTGCTTTTCATCGTATACAGGAATGCGCCCGCCGCCACGGTAATCGGCACGGAAAGAACCACACCGAAGCTGCCGGACAGTCCCTGCATGATGGCGATGCCGATGTTGTTGGAGTTGATGATCTGCAGGTAGGGCAGATCATAGGCATAATCCAGGAGCAGCATGCTCAGGCTTCCTCCTGCAAAAGCCAGGATCAGCGTATTGCTGTCCGTTCCCATCATATCTCTTCCCACACGGATGCCCGCCTTCCAGAGTTCCCTGCGGCTGAGGGAATCATTCTGGGCCAGAATCTCGCTCATGGAACTTCCGATGGACATGGCAACATCCATCACCGCGCCAAGGCTGGAAATCAGCAGCCCGGCAAAAAGCAGGCTTCCCACCTGAATTCCCTGCACGGTCCAAAGCGTCATCAGCGTCTCAATATCGGATACATTATATCCGGTAATTCCCGACGCATAACTGAAAAGCGTCGCGGAAATTCCCGCCGTGAGCACGCCGCCCACGGTTCCTATGGTGGCGACGACCGTCTTTTTCGTAAAGCCGCCGATTAAAAGCATGGTTACCAGCGTCGTAATGATACAGATGAACACCGCCGACCAGAACGGGGAAAATCCCCGGTATACCATGGGAAGATACCACAACAGGATGGAGAAAAAGGTGAACAGAAGGCCTATGCCGCCCTTCACGCCCTGCTTTCCTCCCACGAGAACCAGAACCACCAGGTAGAGAATGCCGAACAGGTAGATCACCCATTCCCTGTCCTGGGAATAGACGCTGGCGATGGTGGTATCCCCCGCTACGCTCTGCATCACGATGACCCGCATGCCCGGCGTACAGGGCGCGCCGAACAGAAATCCCGCGCTGCTGGTCACCTCAAGGAGCTCTCCTTTTTTCTCGCCGGTGAGAATTTTCACCTCAACCACCTGTTCCCCCACGCGGGTTCCCGTTTCCGTCATATTATCCTGAATGATCTGTGTCACCACAGCCTTTTCAAAGGTCTGTCCCTCTCTGGAAATGAGCGGGACCTTGTCCACCCGGTTCAGCCACACGGTAAACAGCAGCAGTCCTATCCCTGCCGCTGCAAGCAAAATCAGACGGACGGCCGCCCTTACGGACAGCCGCCCGCCCAAATGCAATTTCTCCACGATTACTTCGTCTTGATGATCGTAAAGGTATCGTCGATCTTCTCAGTCGTGCCGTCGTTCAGAATCTGATAGGTGTCAATCTGGAACGTGTCATCGGTCATCGTGATGATGGAGTAGCTGGGAAGCCAGTTCTGGCTGCGGTTTGCAACATAATCCTGCTGCGTGCCGATCAGCTCGTAGTACTTGGAACCGGATGCGGAGTTTGCCGTCATATACAGGATGCCCTGAGGATCCACAACGGTGTTGCCCGTGGTGTTCTCGATCGTGTAGCAGTTGTTGTCAGCCTGGAACGCCGCCAGAGCCGCAGCTCCTGCCTCATCTCCCTCTTCGGGAGCCAGCGGGATGCTCTCGCCGCTCGCCACATTGTAGGCGTGATCCCAGTCGTAATCGCTTCCGTCTTCATTTAAGCGGAACTCATAGCCGGAATGCACCTGACCGTCGCCATAAAGCATCTTCGTTCTGCTGTAGGTATGGTCATGTCCCTGCAGAACCACATCGATATCATAGCTGTCAAACACAGGAGTCAGCTGGGTTCTTAAGATCATACCGTCCGTGTCGGAGTGATCCAGTCCGGAACCATAGATATCCTGATGGATGGTCACCACTCTCCAGGTGGCGGAAGGATCGGATGCGACTGCTTCCTGAATCGTTTCGGCATGCTCGGCAACGTTGTAGTTGTTGGTGTTCAGAACGATGAACAGGCCATCGCCGTAGGAGTAGTAATAATCTCCGCCCGCCTCGGTCAGGCCGTTGTCGGTGGGATTGGGATTATAAAAATGATAGGCATAATCCGCATTCAGGGAATCATGGTTTCCGATGGTGGTTGCAACCGGAACGGTCTTTAATGCCTTCGGGAACAGATAAGCCGCATACTCCTCTTCCTTCGGCTTTCCGGTGTTGTTCACCTGGTCGCCTGCGGAAATCACGAAGTTGATGTCAGGAGTCTGTGCAAAAGCCGTCTCCAGCGTGCGGTTCCATGCGAAGCCGTCGTTTCTCGCAGCCGTATTCGCAGCACCCGCTTCTTCCGTCAGAGCCTCTCCGTTCTGAGGCTGTCCCTTGGAGGCTCCAATCTGCGGATCACCCACGTACAGGATCTTCGTCTCATCGGTTTCTCTCGCATAGAAAACCTCAGGCTCCGTTTCCACACCGTTCTTTTCCACCGTATAATAATACGTGGTACCAGGGCGCAGGCCAGTCACCTTTACGCGGTTGAACTCATACTGTACGTTGTTCGTGAGAGACGGATCCACATCTCCGGCAACTCCGGTGAAGGTCTTCATATTGTCCTCGCTGGTTCCGAAATGAACCACCGGAGTGGACTCTCCATTCTTCAGGCTGTACCATGCCAGATTGATCTCTGTCTCGTCCTCGCCGGGAGCGATGGATACCTGCGTATAATCGTTTGCAAGGGTCTCCCAGTTTGCCGTCCATGCCTGCCATGCCGCGCTCGTTCCCGTAACGGAGCTGTCATTGTAATGCACCGTTGCCGCAATGGCAGAGATTCCGGCTGTCGCTACAAGAGCAAATGCCAATAATCCTGCTACCAGTTTCTTTTTCATTTCCATTAACCTCTTTTTTCGTAAAATAACAGGGAAGTTTCCGGGCCCGGAAGCTCTCTCTTCTGCTTACGAAAAGGAGTATAGCACCTGAATTTATGTTATTTCAATACATGTATTAATGTTTTTAAATACATTTTACATATCCGTTACATTTCCGGATTTATTTTACAACAAAATGCCCATTTGGTTAGAGTTCTCTATCATTCTCTCTTTTCTGGCAAAATAAACGGTATAAATAAAAAAGGAGAAAACCATCCGGTTTTCTCCTCATTTTCATACATATTCGTAAAACTTAAGCCTCGGTATTGATGATCTCTCTCTTGTTGTAAGAGCCGCAGGCCTTGCAGACTCTGTGAGGCATCATCAGCGCGCCGCACTTGCTGCACTTTACCAGGGTCGGAGCGCTCATTTTCCAGTTCGCTCTTCTCTTGTCTCTTCTGGATTTGGAAGATTTATTCTTAGGGCAGATAGACATTACTTACACCTCCTTGTTCTCACGAAATATATCCATGATTGCCGCCATTCTGGGGTCTGGAACGAAGGTATCGCAGCCGCACTCCCCTTCGTTTAGATCTTTCCCGCAGACCCTGCACAGTCCCTTGCAGTCCTCTCTGCACAGAACCTTTAAAGGCCAGCAGGTAAAGATTTCATTGCTGATCAGGCTGTCCACATTCAGCTGATAACCTTCCATAAAGCCGCTCTGCTCTTCCGCTTCGTCTGCATCCGCCTTTTCAGGGGAGAAAACTTCCGTAGAAATATGCAGTTCAAACTTCTTCGTCACGTCCTTCAGGCATCTGTCGCATTTCATGGCAACGCTCACATCAGCATCGGCCTCCACCAGAGCCTTTCCGGCACCGGAATGAGAAAGCGTAAGCTTCACCGGGCTCTTGTCCAGAATTCTGAAATGTTCTCCCTGAAAATCAACTCCCGTCAATTCCAGCGGAACCTCTCTGGCAACAGATTTTCCTTCTTCTGTAAAGACATCCGTCAGATTAATCAGCATAGCAAACTCCCAATTCGCACTTTGTTAATTATACATAACCCGATTCTGTTTGTCAACAAAAAACATCGCAGTTTTTCCGCTAATTTCTCACAATTCCATGAGCGAACAGATAGTCCTTCCAAAGCTGGTAATATTTGGCCTTCAGATGGATCTGATCAAAGGTATAATCGGAAATCAGGTTCCCGTTTTCATCGCAGACCGCGTCGTTGACCTCCAGATAAAATATGGTCCGGTTGTCCGCCATCAGAGAAATCGCCTGGTTACGGCCGTTGATATTCGTGTTGTTGAATATCGCATCCGTATTATTCTTTTCCTCTCCCACGCGCATGATTCCCTGAATGAAGATCACCGCGTCCGGCTGCAACATGCGGATCCGGTTCACCGCGTCCGCATAAACGTTGAAAAAGCTCTCCGTGGTGCCCCGTCCCAGCTCGTTGATTCCGAGCATGATATAGATCTTTCCAAACTTTCTTTCCGTCAGCGCTTCCTCCAGCGTGGCCTTCGTCCCGTCCGCGAGCTGGGCGAATTTTTCCGGCTCCTCGAACAGATCATAGATCGTGAGCGAAGTCTTCGCAAAGAAGGTCGTGCTCTCCTGAAAGCCTCCGTATTCGTCAAGTCCCACCGTCCGGGAATCTCCGATGAACAGCGCATCGTCGAAATAGCTCTCCGGCACCTGAGTAAACGAACCTGTCTGCTGGCCGTTTTCGGACTGCCCGTTTTCGGGCTGCGCGCCATCTGACTGAGAGGATTCGCTCTGCTGTTCGCTTTCCTCCTCCGTCTGTGCCTGACTCGTTTCCACCGGCGTGGTTTCTGTTATTTCTTCCGGCATCCCATTCGACACCGCCGTATTCTCCTGGCCGGACTCGATTAACTGGCCAAACTGATCATATTGGCTGCCGTCTGCAGTAGTGAAGGCCGGATCCGGGAAATCCGGATTCTGTCCCTCTCCATTTTCCGGCGTCTGGCCGGAAATACCGCTGTCTCCTGAAGGGCTGTTTTCAGATACGGAATTTCCGGAAACCTCGTTTCCTGAAACCGCGTTTTCCGATACGGCATTTCCGGAAACATCGTTTCCGGCTGTGGCGCTGTCTGTCTCTTCCCCGCCTGAGCCATTTCCTGCATCCGTTTCTTCCTCACCAGAGCCAGCCCCGGATTCCTGCCCCTCCGTTTCCGGTTCCGCTGCGGTCTGCACCGGGCCGGAAAGGAGCTCCCACGGCCCGATTCCGTCCTTTAAGCCCTGAAACACCAGAGAAAGCGCCGGTGTCATCCATCCATTCTGCCTGGAATAATCCGCATAGATTGTATGTTCTCCCGCAGCCCCTGCGCCCGTCAGTAAAAATCCGCTGACAAGCAGAAGGAGAAACAGGGAATACTGCTTCCATTTTTTCATATTGGCCTCCCCGCCTGCCGCCTAAAAGCTGAAATATAAAAACGGATTCCCGGCCGAAATGGAAAGCCGGTATACCGCCATCCAGAACAGAAGGGCCAGCAGGACTGTAACAAACCATTTCATTTTCCATTTTTCATAAAAGCGGGACAGCGCCGGAATGCAGCAAAGCACGCCCGCCAGCAGATACGGCCAGTACATGGACAGATATTTTCCGATATCTCCCTGATTCAGCGTCTGGCCGACTCCGAAAAACGGAAACAGTCTGGCGAAATAAACGCCCAGCTCTCCCAGATCCGTGATGGCAAAAATCATCCAGGTGAGCGGAATGACCGCGATCACATAGACATGAGAAAGCACTTGTGTTTTTTGCAGCCATTTTCCATAGGTCAGCTTTTCCAGAATGATCAGCCCGCCCAGAACAAGCCCCCAGAGGATGAAATTCAGACCGTTTCCATGCCAGATTCCGGTGAGCAGCCATACAAAGGCCAGGTTGAGAATCAGCCGTCTCGTTCCCTTTCTGTTTCCTCCCATCGGAATATAGACATAATCCCGGAACCAGCTGCCCAGCGTGATGTGCCACCGGCGCCAGAAATCGCTTACGGAAACCGCGCTGTAGGGCTGATTGAAGTTCTGAATGTATGGGAAACCGAGCATGATCCCGATTCCCGCCGCCATCAGGGAATAACCTTCAAAGTCAAAATACAGCTGAAGGGAATAGGCAAAGGCGCCCAGCCATGCCAGCGGGGTAGAAATACTTTCAAAGCCGATGGTCTGAATGTCATTCCACAGAATACCCAGCCGGTCCGCAATCAGCACCTTGGATGCCAGACCAAGGACGAGATGCCGCAGTCCCTCTTCAAACTGCTCCGGACGGATCCGTTCTCCCGCAAGGCCCTCCTGCGCGTCCTCATACCGCATGATCGGACCGCTTGTAATCTGAGGGAACATGCAGATATAGGAACCCAGCTTCCAGAAGGAGGGCTCCGCCTCTATCCTGCCGCGGAAAACATCCGCCTGATAGGAAACCAGCTTAAAGATGTAAAAGCTGAGGCCCAGCGGCAGAAGCAGATTTCCCGTCGCCGCCTGTCCGATCTTGAAAAAAGCGAGGATGCCGATATCTGTCGCACCCGCAAGAAGCATCCACCTGCCCATGGCAAGCTGCCTTCTCCTGCGGTGACGAATCCGCGACGCCTCTGCCATACGCAGGCCGACAAGATAATTCAGCGCGGTCACCGCGAGCAGCAGAAGCACAAACTGCGGTTGCGCACAGGCATACAGCAGAATGCTTCCGATAAACAGCGTTATATTTCTATGCTTCGGAGGCGTCAGATAAAACGCAATCAAAAAAACAGGCAGGAATCGAAACAGGAATTCCAGACTGCTGAATACCAGACTATTTTCTCCGATTAATCTTCCCAATTCCAAACCTGCCACGTCACTCACTCTACTTTCCCGCATGATCTCTTTTGTATTTTCTTCTCATGCAGCCTATTAAGCATAATACATTTTCAGCGGAAAAAAAAGAGCAATTTTTCATATTTCTTCAACTTCATATTTTCTTAATATTATTGTAAAAATGCGGCATCCTTCCC
Source organism: uncultured Lachnospiraceae bacterium (assembly GCA_900544445.1). Taxonomy (GTDB): domain Bacteria; phylum Bacillota; class Clostridia; order Lachnospirales; family Lachnospiraceae; genus Eisenbergiella; species Eisenbergiella intestinigallinarum. The sequence goes on along the minus strand of UQVK01000005.1, from coordinate 61,099 downwards.
CTTTCGGAATCCCATCGGGCTCACGCCGTACTGCTTCTTAAAGCAGTGGGAAAAATAGCTCACGTCCGCATAGCCGCATTTCCAGGCGATGGTGCCGATTTCCTCCTGCGTCTCCGTCAGAAGCTTCTGCGCGCATTCCATGCGCAGGGCCAGAAGATATCCGGTAAAGGTCAGGCCCGTGATCTCCTTGAAACGACGGCAGAAGTACGTTTCATTATAGCCGAATCTGGCGCTGACCTCTTTCGGAGAAAGCTTCCCGGTGAAACGGTCGTTCACGTATTTCAGAATCTCGGAAAAAGCCTGGTTCTGCTTCAGCAGGCCGCGGATGTCTTCATTTCGGAAACGGTACAGAATGCCGAGAAGCTCATAAATGATGCCGATCACCAGAAGCGGGTGATTCTCCCGATCCTCAAGCGCGGCGAGAAGACGGGTCTCCGCCTCCCGCATCCCGTCGTCGTCGATGACCCGCTGAAAGCCGGTTTTGCCTTCACAGATGGGAACCAGGTATTTCTGCGCCGCAATCGTTGCGTTGCAGAATTTTTCCACATCAAACATGAACACATGATATACCACGCCTTCTCTTCCCGCAAAGCCCCCGTGAAGCTGGCGGGGCGCGGCTACGGCGGTCTGACCTGCCGGCACCGTATATTTTCCCTCCTGCGCATGCAGCTCCAGGCTTCCGCTCAGAACGTAAAGAAGCTCCATCCGGTCATGTCAGTGCATCGCAAAGCACAGCTCTCCCGGCGTCCGCCGCTCCGAATACAGATGCTTCACCGCATTTTCCCCATAGATTACCGGTGTCAGTTCCTTATACGCATCCAGCATGGCCGTTATCCTCTCTCCACAGGATTTTTGTAGATCTCACAGATGATCTTCTGAATCCGCAGCGCTTCCTTTCCGCTGATCTCCAGCTTCTCCTCCCCGGCCAGCGCCCGGTAGAACTGGTCGATCTGAACCGCATGCTGGCTGCCCCAGTAGGGCTTTCCCCCGGTATAGGAAACGATTTTCTGCGGCTGGTTTTTCACGGCTTCCACCGTCTGATCCACATAATGGATCACCGCCTCGTCATAGGACAGGCGTGCCGTCCCATTTTCGCATAACAGCCGAATCTCGATGGGCTCGTCCACCAGATAATTATTCATGGCATAAAAGAAAAGCGTACTGCCGTTCTCATACCGGATCATCCCTTCTCCGGTATCCTCCACCTCCATCCCCTTATGCCCCCGGTTATGAAGGGAGGCCTGTACCGAAACGGGCGCGCTGTCAATGAACCAGTTCGCCAGATCCAGGGAATGGATGGCCTGATCAATGATCACCCCTCCTCCTTCCTTATCCCAGGTTCCCTTCCAGTCCGAACCCGCATAATAGTCATCCGGCCGATACCAGGTCAGCGTGCTTCTGGCGCACTTCACCCTCCCCAGCCTGCCGTCCTCAATCCTCTTTTTCACCAGCTGCGAAGGCGTATTATAACGGCACTGAAAAATCACGCCGTACTGAAGGCCGCAGTTTTCCGCCAGCCGCACCGTCTCCTCTGCGTCCTCATACCGGATGCTCATGGGTTTCTCGCTGAGCACGTGGACGCCCGCCCGGAATGCCTCCTGTGCCACGGGTGCGTATGCAGATAATGGGGCAGGCACAGATGCACCGCATCCGGCTTCTCTTCCTCCAGAAGTCTGTGGTAATCTGTGTAAGCCTTCGTATGGTATTTTTCTGCAGCCGCCTCCGCCCGCTCCTCTTTGACGTCGCACACCGCCGCGAGTTCAAGCCCCTCCAGATGGATGATGGAGTCCAGATGCATCACCGAAATATTTCCGCAGCCGATCACTGCAGCCCTGAATTTTTTCATAATGTTCCCCTTCTTCTTTTTCCGCCGCCGTCAGACGGCATCTCATAACGAAAAATGGCGTAAGCCATTCCATTCTTTGGCGCAGACCGTCGTTTCACGCCAGCCTCTTTCATCCTATCATATCGAGAGGTCTGGCGCATCAGATATTTGCAGTTTCTTTTGTGCTATTTTTACCTTTTCCATTTACAATTTTAAAAAATCCAAAGGCAGCCGATGCTCTCCTGGAGGAAACGGATCAGAAGATCAATGCTCTGTTGCCGTTTCCTCAGGAGCATCCTGTTGTGGAAGATAAACTGCTTGCCGCCTGGGGTGTCCGTTTCATACAGATAAAAAACTATTTTGCCTTCTATGTAGTCGAAGGAAACCAGGTAACATTGATCCGTTTTCTGTACGCCAAAAGCGACTGGGTTTCCATTTTAAAGACAGGCTTTTCTCTCGTTTAAGCCTGCTATCCATGCCTGACTTCACAGTACGCACTCTCTATCAGCCCGCGCGCCCACTTCTCCACAGCTTTGTGCTCTTCAAACACGAATTCCTGTCCCCGGCATGCCGATTGAAAATAATCCTCTTTCCATGAAGTGTCTTTATGATATGTGATGGGAATTCCCTTCAGACTCGCAGGCAGCTCCCACCTGCTCCTGCTGTATCCCTTCTTTGTCAGAACCAGAGCGTCACCCGCCCTTGGAAAGACGCCGTATCCCCTGCCCCTTACAGAATTTCAGCCTTCCGTCTTTATAGCAGGTTCGGTTAAACCAGCCAAAAAACAGGAACAGATCGCCCTCTGCCACTCCTGCCTTTTTCAAAACCGTCTGCGCTGCGTCCGCCTGACCGAAGCAGCCTCTCCAGCCGCTCTTTCTCGGATACATCCCGGCATCCAGGTCCGGGTCCAGATGGCACTTTGTCTCCGGGTTAATCTCCAGCTTCTTCCCGTACATTTTCATATGCGGCGATACCTGGCTGATTACATCGCACAAATTTCCCAGCCCATTTCCCGCATTCACCTCATGATAGGCGATGGTTTCAAAATCATCCCCTGGAATGGGAATATACACAATCCTGTCATCCGGCATGATAATTCCCGGCATGCCGCCGAAATCGGAGTCACAGCCTTTTCTGCTTAAAATAACCTTCATGATCCGCCTCTTTTGTTTCAGACTTCACAGCCCCGAAAAAGAATTTCATATACAATCACAGTTTATCATATGGGTTCCATAATTGCACGTATTACATCGTGGGGATAATAGAACAAATCAACGTCAGGTTACTTTTCACGCAGTGGGAAGACTGAACGATTACTTGATACGGTGCAGAATAGGATTTCTGTTTTTTTATCCGTAGAGAGAACACTTCTATACGGATAAAATCACATAAGATAGGGAAATTCTTATTTTTAACCTTATTCCCGCCGTTCAGGATCACATTCAGGCAATTTTGCCGCTTTTGCCAGTGGTTTCTGGCAGTTCCCTGGAAATGCAATTCGGAATTCCTGCGGCAGTTTTTACTTTTTCCCTATCCCGCGAAAAGCAGCAGCAGCGCAGACAAACGAAGGTAAAAATATTACAAATACTGGTCAAAAAACTTCTTCCCCATTCCCCCATTCCATGGTACTGTAAAAGCAGACAGGCACGAGCCCACGGTTCGCGCCAAAGAATGGTTTCCGCCATTCTTTCATAATGAAAATGCCGCCTGACGGCGGCGAAAAAAAGAAAGGGGCAGTTATGAAAATTGGAACCTGTGTTTCACTCGACAGCATGGAGGGCATCGAGGGCAGGCTGGAAAACCTGCGGAAAAATGATTTTGATTCCTGTCAGCTTCTCGCCTGGAATCCTGCCGTATGGACCGAAGAAAATGCGGAGCGGCTGAAAAAGCTTCTGGAAAAATACGGCGTCTGTGTATCCGCGTTCTGGTGCGGCTGGGAAGGGCCGAAGGTCTGGGATTTCTATGACGGACAGCTCACGCTGGGCCTTGTGCCTCCCGAATACCGGCAGATGCGGGTACAGAACCTGTGCGACGGAGCGGATTTTGCCCGCCTGCTCGGGATTACGGATGTGGTCACGCACATGGGCTTCATTCCGGAGAATCCCAACGATCCAAATTTTGCCGGCTTCTGCGTTGCGGTACGCACGGTCGCGCAGCATCTGAAAAAGAACGGTCAGTTCCTGCTCTTTGAAACGGGCCAGGAAACTCCCGTCACCATGCTTCGCTGCTTTGAGCGCGTGGGCATGGACAACCTGGGCATCAATCTGGATACGGCCAACCTGATTCTGTATGGAAAGGCTAACCCTGTGGACGCGCTGGACGTGTTCGGAACCTATGTGCGCAACCTGCATGCCAAGGACGGTCTGTATCCGGTAAACGGCCATGACCTGGGGCAGGAAGTTCCCATTGGCGAAGGAAAGGTTGATTTCATCGCGCTCTTTGAAAAGCTGCATGAGCTCGGCTACGATTCCTATGTAACCATCGAACGGGAAATCGAGGGGGACCAGCAGCTTTCGGACATCCTGAGAGCCAGGGATTACCTGCAGGCAGTGATTGACGACATCTATTTATAAAAATGCGCGCTGCGGCGGCAGAACAGGAGGCCGGCAGGAACCTCTGGTTCCTGCCAAAGAACGGCTGACGCCGTTCTTTTATGAATAAAATGCCGCCTGCGGCGGCAGAACAGGAGGAAAACATGCTAAAAGTTGGTCTGATCGGCGTGGGGGGAATCAGCGGTTCCCACATCCCCGCCTGGGACGCCATGGAAGATACGGAACTTGCTGCGCTCTGCGATATCCGTCCGGAGCGTATGGAGCCCTATCCGGACAAGCGTCATTATACGGATTTGGATGAAATGCTGGAGAAGGAGGAGCTGGATATTCTGGATATCTGCCTTCCTACCTATCTTCACGTGGATTTTGCAATAAAGGCGATGCAAAGGGGAATCCATGTGATCTGTGAAAAGCCCATTTCTCTGAAAGAGGAGGATGTGGACCGCGCTTACCGGACGGCCCGCGAAAACAACGTCTGCTTCATGGTGGCGCAGGTTCTCCGCTTCTGGCCGGAATATGAACTGATAAAGGAGCTGTACGATTCCGGCAGATACGGAAAGCTTCTCTCCGGCTATATGGGCCGGCTGAACGGCTATCCGAAGTGGAGCTGGGATGACTGGATGCTGGACGAAGCGCGCAGCGGCCTGATTCCCTTCGACCTGCACATCCATGATCTGGATTTCTGCATCTACGCCTTCGGTGCGCCCACAGAGGTTCAGAAGAAAAGGGTCAAGCTTCCGAAGCAGGATTATATCAGCGCGGTCTATCAGTTCCCCGGCTTCTTCATCACCACGGAAAGCTCCTGGTACGCCGCGCCCTACCCCTTCACCGCCTCCTTCCGTTTCCTGTTTGAAAAGGCGCTCGTAGCCTGGGAGGGCGGAAAATGTCTGATCTACCAGAATGACGGACAGATTCTGGATCTGTCCACAGAATCACAGAACGACACGGGGGACATCGATCTGCCGCAGACAAATGCCTACGCCGAAGAGATCCGGTATTTTAAGGACTGCGTTAACGAAGGACGCTTCCCGGATAAGGTGAAGCCGGAGGAGCTGAAGCAGGTGCTTCATATTCTGAATACGCTTTAAGCCGTTGCGAAACGCGCTTTTTCCCACACACATCCCCTTTTTCGACATAATATATGGCAAAGGGAAAAAAGGAGACAGAATATGGGAATGCCCGTCATCACCTGCTGCGATATCGACAAATGCTGCGCCGCATCTTCTCTTCTGCAGTCCATCGCGCTGGAGGAAGCCGCTCTTGCGCATATCCTCAATGCGGAAGGCGAAAAGCTCCAGAAGGCTCTCTGCCTTCCCAAGCTTGAGTTCTGACCTGATCAGCATCAACGAATCCGCAGCCGCACTGATCGATAAGGTTCAGAAGCTGGAAGATACGCTCCGAGAAAAGCTGGTGCTCATTGTTCCGCTTCTGTGCGACAAAGACAAACCGAAACAGCCCTGCGATCATAAATAATAAATAAAAACTGAAACGGCCGGAGAAATGCCTGTGATTCCAGTCACTTCCCCGGCCAACAGCTTCTTTTTCCTTCACCTTCCTGCTTCTAACCGCGCCGTGCTGCCGCCGTCCCGACCGATGGCTTACTCCTGCGGCAGACGTTCATGCCATCTTCCATTGGTAAAATCAGGAACATCGACTACCGCTCCGCCTCTGGCAATGGACATCTCGGACAACGCGGTAACTGCCATCCAGCTTGCCGCATCGTATACATCCACGGGCATGGGGCTGTTTTCTCTCAGGCAGGAGAAAAAGGTCTGAAATTCCAGCCAGTCCATTCCGTCATGGCCGCCCTGAACCCCCTCCTGGATATACTTTTTCCAGACCGGATGATCATATTCCTCTTCATACTGCGCCGCATTGCCGCTGCAGGTTTTTCTCCAGTCAAAGTCATGGGCCTTATCCTCCGGCCGGTCAAGGAACACCGAATCCGTGACCTCCTCGTACATGCCCTTCGTCCCTCTCACCGTGAAATTGCGGCTGTAGTATCTGGGCAGCGTCGTATCCAGCGTGAGCACGATGGTCTCCCCGTGAGCACACCGGATCACCGTGGTCACCACATCCCCCTGCGCAAAGGTCTGATTTTTCAGGAATTCATCTTCGCTTTTGTTCTCCCGGATATAATCCCGGAGTCCGGCCGCCTTTGACGCCGTGGAAGCCAGCGTCAGCATTCGGTTTCCCCGATTGATGTTCAGCACCTTTGCGATGGGCCCCAGATCATGGGTTGGGTAATTTTCACAGTTGCGGTTCAGATAGTTTCTCAGCCTGTAGTGGCGGTTCTCCCTTCCAAAGGAGATCTCGTCCCGAAGATCGTGCTGATAGCCTCCCGCACAATGCACCACTTCTCCGAACAGCCCTTTGCGCACCATGTTCAGCGCCATCATTTCCCGCCTGCCGAAGCAGCAGTTTTCCAGAAACATGAACGGCGTTCCCGTTTTCTCATAAGCCTCCACCAGATCCCAGCAGTCCTTAAGTTCATAGGCGCCGCCCACCTCCATGGCAACCGCCTTGCCCGCATACATCGCCTCCAGCGCGATCCTCACATGGCTCTCCCAGGCGGTGGCAATGATGATGGTATTCACATTTTCATCCCGGATCACATCCCGGTAATCCGTATATTCTGCAGGTCTGGCCTGTCCGGCTTCCGCCACAAGCTCCGCGCCCTTCTGCGTTCTGTCCTCATAAACATCGCAGACAGCCATGACCTGCTCCTTCTGTTTTAACACCACATCCCTCAGAAGCCCGTACCCTCTGCTTCCCAGTCCGATAAAACCGATTCTGATTTCCTGCATTTCGTCCTCCCTTTCTTCTGTATCTGCACCAGCGCGCCACCGTCCTTCCGGTGAACGCCCTTTTGTTTATGGAATCCCGCTGTGCCTTCAGGCTTTACAACGTCCCCTGCTGATGCTATGATAGCATCATAAAAAGTATATAACTATATCAAATTAGTTCAATATCGGATACTTTTCGTTCAATTTTACAGCGTCTTTCTTTTCACCAGGCCGCATGGCCAGACAGCACGGACATGCGGCACAGGGGACCTCAGCCATGTGGAAAGACAGCGGTGCAGAAAGGAAGGCTTCATGGTCTGGATCGCACATCCCGTCACGCGGCAGATACAGCTGACCGCGTTTTATTCCCTCTTTGAGGTTCATTATGAAAAAGGCTATGAATTTCCGGGAGAAAGCCACAATTTCTGGGAATGCCTTTACGTGGCGGATGGAGAGGTCTGCGTATCCGGCGATGAAAGAGTCTACAACCTCGCCCGCGGCTCCATCATTTTTCATAAGCCCCTGGAGCTTCATAAATTCATTGTGACCGGTGAAAAAGGCGCGGACCTTTTTATCTTCTCCTTTGCCGCGGAAGGCCCGCTCACCGCCTGGCTGGGCGAAAAGGTGTTTGCGCTCACGGACTCCCAGCAGAAGCTCCTGCTGGATCTGTACGCCTTCGCCCGGCAGAGCGCCGGAAACGCGGACAGCTACCGCCGCTACCTGGAGCCCTTCGGCCGGCTGCCCGCCTATTCCCAGACTGCTGCTTCTTACCTGGAGCTTCTCATGCTCTCCCTTGCCGAAGCCGGAGCCATTTTCTCTGCCTCCAGCGATCCGGACGCCGTTCTTTTCAGCCGGGCCGTAAATTTTCTGAACAGCAGTATCCACCGCCAGCCCTCCGTCCCCGAAATCGCCCGCTTCTGCGGCGTCAGCGAATCCGGTCTGAAGCGCATCTTCGACAAATATGCCGGCATCAGCGTCCACAAATACCTTCTCAAGCTGAAAATCAAGGCCGCCTTACAGCTCCTGAGGGGCGGAGAAACCGTCTCCCGCACGGCGGAGGTTCTTGGCTTTAACAGCCAGAGCTATTTCTCCAGGGCTTTCAGGCGGGAAACCGGAATGCCGCCCTCCCAGGTACGCGGGGAAAAACAATAGAAGATTGCCGTTGCTATTTTCTGAATTATGTCACAGGACGGATGGGCCGGTTTACATTACCAAAAACGGATATGGCGATATGGTTCTGATGAGCATGGAAAGCTTTGAAAAAATTGTCCGACGTTTTAAAATGTACGAAGATATGGAGCTTGCTGAAAAACAACTGAAAGATGGCGAATCGAAAGATGCAAAAGCTTCTCTTTCTGCCATGAGGGAAAAATATGGCTTATAAACTGATTATATCGGATAGGGGAAGCTCCTTCCCCTATCCGATTATGCGATGCGCAAAACGAGCGGCATAAATGCCGCTCGCTGTACTTGCCCGGCAAATGGCCGTTCATGCAGGCATGATGGCCGCTTGCCGGATTTATCATGCAAATCATGCATTTTCTTTTTCCATCCCTGCTTTCCAAAGCATGCTGTAATAACCATTCCTCTTAAGCAGTTCCTCATGACTCCCGATTTCCACGATTCGTCCGTGCTCCATCACCACGATGCGTTCCGCCAGCATTGCAGAAGAAAGTCTGTGGGTGACAAGCAGAACCGTCTTATCTTTCCCCAGACCGGTCAACGTCCGGTTGATATGGTTTTCCGCCTTTCCATCAAGCGCAGCGGTCACCTCATCCATTATGATGATAGGCGCGTCCTTCAGAAAGGCTCTCGCCACGGCGATTCTCTGACGCTGACCTCCGGAAAGCTTTCCGCCGTCCTCCCCGGCCTGCGTCTCATACCCTTGCGGAAGCTGACGGATAAATTCATCCGCTCCCGCAAGAGCCGCCGCACGCGTCACATCCTCCCGATTGCTGCCGCTCTTTACTATTGCGATATTTTCATATATGCTGTCATCGAAGAGCTGACTCTTCTGCGGCACATAGGAAATTTTGCTCCTGACTTCAGAAGGAGACTCTGCGGCATTGATACCGTCCACCTCGATCCTTCCCTCCTGTGGACGGTAAAAGCCAAGAAGAAGCTTCATCAGAGTGCTTTTCCCGCTTCCGCTCTCTCCGACAAAGGCTACTCTCTCCCCCTTCCGGATGCTCAGCGTGCAGTCCTGAAGCACATATTTTCTCTGGCCACAGCAATCTTCACTGAAAATCCTTCCTTCTTCCTCTTCCAAAGCCTCATAGGAAAAGCTGACATGCTCCAGCCGGACGGCAGGCTCTTCCTCATCCACATCAACAAAATTTTCCCTTCTTGCCGTTTTCTCCTGAGGGAGCTCAAATATATGCTGCAGACGGCCCACTGCCGCCGCAGTGCTCTGATAATCGGTAAAAAGAAAACCGATTTGCAGAAGGCCAAAGGCGATCCCAAGAGAAAGCGGCCACATTGCCATCATTTCCGGAAGTGTAATCTGGCCTGCGTTTACCAGAATCAGTCCCACGATCAATGTGCCGGAATAGGACAGAGTATAGCCAATCTGGTTCAGCCCGCCGTTCATAGCGCTGACACGTGCGCTCTGTCTGCCGTTGGCTTCATATTCCTCCAACGCAGCGCCCATTTTTCTCAAAAGCACCTTCTGCAAATTGTAAAATCTGCTGACCCAGCGTCCCTCGATCTGATTGGAAAGCTGTGCCGCCATCGCTCCCGCCGCCTCATGCTGCCTGTTCTCATAGCCATACATGCGTTTCCAGTTAAAAAAGCCGATCCACATGTATCCAATCCCGGTGGCCAGTCCCCACGCTGCCAGAACAGGATTCGTCCATAGCAGAATAACAAGCCCTCCCGCTGCCTGAATGACACAGGCCAGAATCGTGTTTGCCTGATCCTTATACACTTCCGATGCCTCGTCCGCGTCCTTTCCAAGGACCGCCATCCAGTCTCCACTGTGTCTTGTATGCCATACGGAGAGAGGCATCCGGATAAGCTTCCTTCCAAGCTGCCTGCGCAATGCTTCATCTCCCCTGGCAACTGACTTCTGATAAAAAATGATTCCCACAACACGCATGGCAACAAGTACCACAAGGAGCCCGCAGATAAAAAAGAGCTGCTCTCTGATTTTTCCACTTCCCAACTGGCCGATGCGCGTAACCGTACTATAAAGCTGTCCCTCAAAAAGGCTTGAAAAAAGCTGAAAGGCGGACACCAAAATAAGCCCGACGGCATACAGAAGGCTCTGTCCCTTTAAAAATCCATACAGACACCGGATTCCCTCCAAAGTCTCCCGAAATGATAGCTTCTTCATTCCTCTCCCCTCCTTTCCGCCTTTGGTGTAAGCTGGCTCTCATAAAGCTTCCTGTATGCGCCCTCTCGCGCAATCAGCTCCTGATGTACTCCCTGCTGGACGATTCTTCCTTTTTCCATCACATAGATTCTATCCGCATTCTGGATTGTAGAAAGCCTGTGCGCAACCACCACCGCCGTTTTCCCATTCCGCAGCCGTTCAAATGCACGCTGCAGGCCGCTTTCCGTCACTGAATCCAATGCGCTGGTCGGCTCATCCATCACAATCAGAGGCGCATCCTTAAAAAAGGCCCGCGCTATGGTCATACGCTGGTTCTGTCCGCCTGAAAGGCTCGCTCCCTGCTCACTCACATTTGTATCCAGCCCGTCGGGGAGCTCCCTTACAAAATCTGCAAGCTCCGCACGAGACAACGCCTGCCAGGCTTTTTCCGTTATATCATTTATTTCTTCTTTTTCCACAGTATATTTTGCTGTGTCCATATCTTCCGGCGCTACGCCCAAATTTTCTCCGATGGTCATCGGAAAAAGAAAAGGTTGTTGAAACACGGGAGAAATCCTTCCACGAAGGGCCTGCTTATCCCATTCCCGCACCTGAAGCCCTTCCACCAGAAATTCACCATCATACTCCGGATAAACGCCCATCAGAAGCTTCAGCAACGTACTTTTTCCACAGCCGCTCTCTCCCACCAGCGCCACAAACTCCCCGCGCTTTACGGTAAGCGACACTTCCTTCAGGACCTTTTCTCCACCGGGATAGGCAAAGGAAACTTTCTTTATCCTGATCACCTGTTCATCTTCCGGATTTCCTTCTTTTCCTGCCTTCGGGACAGGCGCATCCAATATCTCCATCAGGAGTTCTGCAGACGCGGACGCCTGCCTGGTTCCCGTGACAATTCCGCCAAGCTGTGGCACAAGCCCTCCGAACCTCTGTACGGCGGTCTGCACGAAACCCACCAGGAATCCGGCTGTCAGTTCTCCCCGGAGCATGAAAATGGCACCAGCCCCTACTGCAATCAATCCCGGCAGATAGCTTGCAAAATAGATCAACCCATCAATCAGCCCCACCAACACGGCACTTGCCTCTTCCTGCCTGCGCCGTTCAGCAAGCGCCTGATCCATGCGGCTGTCCATTTTCTCCTCCAGCCCATATGCCTTAACAAATTCCGGAGCCCGAAGTGTCTCCTGCACTTTTTTCAACGATTCAGCCGCCGATTCTCTCTGTCGGTCTGTAATCTCCTTGAGCGGTCTGGAAATCAGGGAAACGAGAGGCATCACGGCAATGATCACCGGAATAAAACAAAGCGTCAGGATCAGGCTCTGTCCCATACAGTAGATGATTACCGCTACCGTATAGGTTCCAACCCGTACAAGTTCCGGGAGATTCCAGGTTGCCCATCTGATACAGGTATTCAGATCTGCCGTACAGATAGACAAAAGTCTTGCGCCGGACTGTTCCTCCAGCCAGGACAACTCTGTTTCTTCCAGCCTTCCGGACAGTTTCTCCGTCAGCGCACATTGAAGCTGAATCCGATAACGTCCCGACAGATATTTCATGAGCATGGAAACAGGAGTCCCCGCAAACATGGCCGCAGCCATCCAGACCAGCGCAGCAGTCAGATTTTCTCCGCCGTACAGAAGACAATCCGTGGCGTCGACCAGGGTGACCAGGCAGGCCACATCCCGCACCGTACACAGAACCTGCGCGAAAAGGAGAGCAGCGGCCAGTTCCGGCCTGCCACCCTCCTTCAGCATTGCAGAAAGAGCTCTCTTTTTCCCCTTCATAAGTTTTCTCCCTATGGCAGCATCGTCATGTCAGAAAAAATGGCGAACCATTTTCCGGCGTGATTCACCATTTTCTCCCCATACAGAAACAGCATTCGCACAGCCCTCAGTCCAGAAAATACGCATTGGAAACGGTATGTCTTCCCTTTCCGTCCGTGATCTCCACGCGGATATAGACCTCTTCCCCGTTCAGCGTAAAGTCCGCCTCTGTGATGGTCTCTCCCGGCCTGGCCGATGCCCTGTGGCAGTTTCTTCCCATGGTCTTCAGGAAAATCTTATCCGCAGGCGTACATTTCACATGCACATGGCTGCCCGTGCGGGTGAATTCCAGAATCTCCGGAGCCTCGCCCTGTCCGTCCGGCACGCAGCAGCTGTAAAAGCTTCCCTTCTTCAGCGCGTCGATGATTCCGTCATAGGTAAGGCTCTGTGCGCCGATCATGATATATCCGCCGAAGGAGTCATACAGACCGCCGTCGATGGCCATGCTGTTGTGATTGTCGTCTGTAGATACGCAGAAAAGCTTCTGGCCGCTTCTGAGCATCTCATCGTAGGCCTGGGGATGGTAGCCGTACAGGCCGTCCATCTCACAGCCGTGGTTATAGATTTCCATGCCCCACATTCCCTTCAGCTTCGTATACTCGTCACAGGTCTGCAGGGACCAGTAAGGATGATTGTAGCAGCCGAGAAAGCCCAGCTTCGTCATCTTTTTCACATAGGCGTTCACCGCGTCCATGTCCTCATAAGGCACCTCCGGCCGCCCGAGAGCTTCCTTGATCTCCTTATCCTGATCCGGGCAGGTATCATACCAGTTCATGTGCCAGGTACGGCGGTAGTTCCAGAGCATATCTCCTGCCTGGTTCATGTCCGTTTCCAGCGCAGCGATGGCGACAAAATTCTCATCACACAGCTGTCTGTGATCACCATAATGGTCGTGATCCGTAATGGCGAGCACCTGATAGCCTTTTTCCTGATAATGCTTCTTTACCTCCTCCGGCGTCATTTTCCCGTCGGAAAATACGGTGTGGCAGTGAAGATTTGCCTTATAGTAAGTGACTCCCTTCGGCAGCAGTTCCATGGTTTTCATTTTTCCCTCCATTCCAATGCGTCACAAATCCGAAATTTCTTTCACTCTGATCTTTACATATAAATCGGGCCGCCGGCAGGGGTTTTCCCTCCGGCGACCGGCCATTTTTTATAAATGTATGATTTTAATACAGAATTTACAGGATCAGATGCTCTCGATCTGATAAGAGTTGTTTTCCAGATCGATGGTCACAGCCGTACCGTCAGAAAAGACAGTACGCTGACGTTTTCCTTCCTCATCCAGCAGCTCATGACGTAACATGGGGCAGTCTGCCACACGTTCATGAAGCTTTGCCACAATGCGGCAGCGCTCCGCCGTTTCCTCCGGTCCAAGATCTCCGCAGCCTGCAAAGGAGCCGTCCGTATTCTCATATGCGCCGTCACGTACCAGATAGGGCGCTCCCGCGTTCAGAAGCGCATAAAGCATCAGATCCTCCCGGCACTTCGTTCCATCCGGCTTTTCATATTCCAGAATATCCATCATCCATGGCTCCACCACACAGTCATGATAAACCAGGTTGAACAACGGCACCGGAATTCCGCTTCTGGGGGTTCCGGGCGCCTGCAGCATGAAATGATAGGGCGCATAGTGACAGAATACAAGGCTCTGCATACTCCAGTCAGATACCTCCTCAGAACTGGGAAGAATGCCTTTTGACAGAAGCCAGTCAAAACACTGCTTCCTGTATTCGTAACATTCCCTCCGGGTCATCCGGTGCATGGGATTAGAGCATTCATCTCCTTCATTGCAGGTAAATACATCCAGGTACGCGCCGTCCATTTCGATTCCGTGGGACAGGATCTCGTGGAAATTCCGCTTCACGTAGTAAGGTGCTCTCGTGGCGCACAGATAGGACTGGGGGCCGCCCGCCCAACGGCTGTGCTGAGGCATGCTGCCGTCCGCAAGCCGCACCGCTTCCTCTTCGTCAAAGCTCTCTGCATTCAGATAGTAATCCCGGTACTGATCATGAATGCCGAACAGGTAACCGCAGTCATGCACCGTGTCAACCAGCTGCTTCATTCCTTCCCAGCCTCCGGCTTCCACACAGGCGGGCAGGTAATCCGGATGTTTATTGTCATAACCGGGCTCCGCCCATCCGTCCAGGTGCAGGTAAAGCTTCTCCACTCCCCGCTTTTTAATATCCGAAATCAGCCGCGCTCTTTTTACGAAGGGGGTAACATGGTTATTCTTCTCCGGCTGTTCCTTATCATAAAAATCAGAGAGCGGATGCACGTTGGTCTTGATTCCGCAATGGACGAAGGCACAGCCATAAAGCTTCTCAACAGAAGGGACTCTGGCCGCTTTTTCCTTCAATGTGACCAGCTTTCCGGTCTGCTTCGCATAAATGCGGTAAATTCTGCAAAGATCATTGTGATCGCAGTCATTCAGGAACACATACGTAGCGCTTCTTCTGTAATCCATTTTCCCCAGGCTCGGTTCCCACCAGATGCCGATATGGGTGTACGGTCCCCCTGCCGGATGATCCACATAAGCTCCTGCATTCCAGGGCGTATCCGCAATGGCGATATAGCCTTGTTCCTGCTTTACCTGGCCGAACCAGGGCATATAGCCCCCGGCCGTCAGAAACTGGCCTCGAAAACTCAGAGCGTTCACCGGATTTCCCCAGCTGTTGGGGAGAAGCAGTCCCTGCCCCTCATTGATCAGCGTATACCATTTTTCACCGGCTGTGTCCTGAGAAAACGCCATGGGAACCGGCCAGCGGACTTCTTTTACGGAAAGCCCCTTCTCGCAGATGGGAATCCATTCAAAATGTACCTTTCCCAGGCATCTTTCTTCCGGTTCCTCTCCGGTTTCTTCGATCCAGCAGAACGTATCAAAGGCATAGGAATCCTCTTTCCCGTCAAGCGCCCGGTAACTGGAACGTATTCCCCTTCCGTATCCGGTTTTCACCGTTTCATGGCAGATTTTTTTCCATCTGGAAAAATCCAGTTCTTCCTGCGCTGTCACGATGACCGGCCGGACAGAACTCTCCGTATTCCATTCTGTCTCCCCTGCCGCAATGCGAATCTGAAGTGTCTTTTCACACAGACTGACCGTGAGCCCGGAAACCGGGCCCACAGTCAGCAGTGTTGAATCCTTGGACGAACCGAATCCGGATACGTCCGTTCTGTTTTCTTTCATCACTGTATGATTACTCCTTTACTGCGCCGATCATAACGCCGGTCGCAAAATACTTCTGCAGGAAAGGATATACGCACAGGATCGGGACCGTAGCCACCATGATCGTCGCGTATTTGATCGTCTGGGAAAGCGCTTCGGCATCACCGCCCGCTCCGCTGGACATGGCCTGTGAATCGTTGGAAAGCAGGATCTCTCTGAGGATCAGCTGCAGCGGATATTTGTCTCTGTCACGCAGAATTGCGGAAGCCCAGAACCATCCGTTCCAGATGGACACGCCGTAATACAAAACCATTACTGCAAGAATTGCCTTGGACAGCGGAAGTACGATGCGGACCAGAATCGTGATATGTCCGGCCCCGTCGATCTTGGCCGCCTCCGTCAGGCTCTCCGGAATCGCCTCAAAAGAGGTTCTTAAGATGATCATGTTATAGGTGCTGATCATGAAAGGAATGATAATGCCCCACAGGGAATTGGTCAGATGCAGGTCTCTCAGGTTCAGGTAAAAAGGAATCATACCGCCTGAGAAGAACATGGTGAACAAAACAAGGAGCATCAGCGGCTTCTTAAGCATAACTCCTCTTCTGGAGAAAAAGTACGCCGCCAGGGAGGTCATGATCAGATCCAGAATAATGCCGATGATCAGGATGAACAGGGTATTCATGTAGCCGGAAAGGATATTGGGGTTATTGAACACTCTGATATAGGCATCCCAGCTGAAGCCCAGAGGGGCAAGCAACACGCCTCTGTGGGAAATCAGCCTGCTTCCGTCGCTGACTGAGCCCATCATAACATGCCACATGGGATACAGGCAGATCAGGACGACCAGCGTCAGAAATATGTAATTAAATACACGGAAGATTTTCTCTCCTCTTGAAATCTTAACCTTCATGACATAACCTCCTTACCACAGACTGCTCTCTGTCGTCCGTTTGCTGATCTGGTTCGTCACAACAAGCAGGATACAGTTAATAACAGAATTGAACAGGTCGATTGCCGTGGAATAACTCCAGTCCTGTTGAATCAGTCCGGAACGGTATACATAGGAAGAAATGATATCCGCCGTATCATAGGTGGAGGGATTATACAGCAGGATCGTCTTCTCATAGCCCATGCTCATCAGGGATCCCATACGCAGGATCAGCATGATGATGATGGTGGGCATGATGCCGGGCAGCGTGACATGCAGCGTCTGTTTCCAGCGGTTTGCGCCGTCGATGGCAGCCGCCTCATACAGCTGGCTGTCTACGCTGGACAGGGCAGACAGATAGATGATGGATCCCCAGCCTACCTCCTGCCAGATTCCGGAGGCGACATAGATCGTACGGAAATATGCCGGATTCTGCAGAAGCGGCTGGGCTTCTCCTCCGAAAAAGGTGATAATGTCGTTAAACAGTCCTGTGGTCAGACAGAAATCGCTGATCATACCGCAGGCAACCACCAGGGAAATGAAGTGCGGCAGATAGGTGATGGTCTGAGCGGTTCTCTTAAACGCCTTGTTCTTCACTTCATTCAGAAGTAAAGCCAGAATGATCGGAGCCGGGAATCCCCAGATGATGTTGTAAACGGAAAGCAGCAGCGTGTTTCTCAGAAGCCTTCCGAAATACGGGCCGGTAAAGAACCGGATGAAGTTCTCCAGTCCGACCCATTCGCTTCCCGCAATCCCCTTTGCGGGCTTATAGTCCATAAATGCAATAATCGCCCCATACATGGGCTTATACATGAATAAAGCATAAAAAATGAGCACCGGGAGCACCAGAAGATACAGGGACCAGTTTCTTCTGAAATCCTTCCGTACCCTTACTCGAAATGAATTACCCTTCATCGCTTCAATCCTCTCTTTCAGCAGCCGGCGGCTCCTTCCCTTTGCCGCACAGCGGATGCCACGCCCCGCGTTTCATCCGCTGTATGGCAAAGGCGGTAAGCCGTCACACCCCTCTTCATAAAAGGCCGGGGACCGTCTCCGGTTCCCCGGCCTTACAGCTTTCCGGCTGCGGTGTCAGCGCTGTTTTTTCGCCGGACACCCGCCTTCCATCTTCAGATGGGTTTATCTTGCATTGTAACGCTCCAGAGCGCCTCTTTCGATCTCAAGAGCTCTTTCAAGTCCCAGATCGTTCAGAGTCTGAATGTAGCTATCCCAGTTATCAAAGCTTTCCGTACCGAAGATGAACTTCAGGGTCATCTCGTCAACGTAGGTATTCAGCTCATTCTGGATCGTAGCCAACTCATCGGACTCCTCCTGAGTAGGAGTTACGTTGGGCATGGTATGCTCAGCAGCCGTATCAACTGCCCATACGGTCGGGCATTCCTTAACGGTATCAACCTGCAGATACTCTTCCAGATAGTTGATATCCTGTACGAAAGGTCCATTGTAGTTTGCACGGATGTATTTACCCAGAGCCTGTGCCAGCGGCCATCCATCCGGATTGTTGGTAACTTCCTCGGTATAAACCGCATGGTCGCCATCCCAGTTATAGGAAACGCCTTCGATACCGAAGTTGAACATGTCATGGCCTTCCTCAGAATAGCCATAATCCAGGAATCTTGCAGCCAGTTCAACATTTTCGCAGCTTGTAGTGATGGCAGCACCCACATCCGGGAACTGGTTCTCCATAAATCCATAAACGGGAGTCTCGCCCGCATTCAGGGTAGGAGTAGGAGTAGGTACCAGAGAGTAGTCCGGATTGCTGGTCTGAGCGGTGGTGATCATCACCTGCATACGGCTTGCTGCCCAGCCTACGGAAGCGCCAGCCTTATCGGTAGTCATCTTGGAAGTAACCTGATCGCCGTTCAGAGTAGCAAGATCACGGTCAATGAGTCCTTCGTTGTACCACTGATTCAGGGTCTGCAGATAAGCCTTGTAGTTATCCTGAGAAGCATAGAACTGAACCTCGCCGTTCTCATCCAGGAAGAAGTTGCTGTTGTTGGCCGTTCCTACGCCATACGCAAAGGCGATAGGATTGGATTTTTTGAAGTTCGTCCAGTCAAAGCACAGAGGAGCCTCAGCGCCCTTCTCTTCCTTGAACGCAGTCAGGACGGTATGCCACTCATCAATCGTAGTAGGCACTTCCAGTCCCAGCTCATCCAGCCAGTCCTGACGGATGAAGCCGCCGACAGTGTAGCACAGTCCGGCTTCGCCGCGGATGAACGGGAACGCATAGTAATGACCCTCATCGGTTTTTACCATCTTATCAATATCCGGATTCTCTTCCAGATACTTCTTCAGGTTCGGGCAATACTGATCAATAATATCATTCAGAGCGATGATAACGCCATCGTCGATAGCCTTTTCAGGGCCGCCGGGATAGCTGTTCAGCCACTGCCACTCCATAATATCAGGCAGATTGCCGTCTGCAACGATCAGGTTGAACTGCTCGTTTTCCTGTCCGCTTGCCGGATGCTGGAACTCGATGGTAACACCGGTGTTCTCCTGCCATACCTTACCAAGCTCTGTATCTCCCAGGTTGGTGAAATTGGCGGATACGTTCGGATTCAGCTGCAGCCAGTAGGTAAGGCTGCCGCCCTCAGAAAGAGGATAGGAAACCTCTTCCGCCGCTGCGGTGGTTCCTTCTTCTCCTGCTGCCGCACTCTCTTCTGCTGCAGGTGCCGCGCTTTCCGCGGGAGCAGCGCTTTCAGCCGTGTCGCCGCCTGAGCTGCTTCCACAGCCTGCCAGGAGAGAGCCTGCCATTGTCAACGCTGCGAAGAGCGCCAACGGCTTTTTCCATTTTCTTCTCATTCCTTTTTCCTCCTTTTTGCCACCCTGACAGCATCTTTTTTTCATTATTTATAGAAGAAAGGACATCGGATCCCGTCCGTTCTGCCTTCTTCCATAAAAAAGAGCCGCCAGCTTATGTTTGTATACTTTGTGTGGCCTATGAGAGAATTGTATAATATTTTATGTGCAATTTATATATACAAAAATTAAAATTAACTGATAAAAACTAGAATTTCCGTCATTTTGTCCCTTTTACCTGTCCAGGAGTAACACCTGTATATTTTTTAAAGGTACGGATGAATGTAGAGCTGTCCCGGAAGCCGACTTTTTCTCCCGCCTCTACTACGCTGGCTCCTTCCTTCAGAAGTTTTTCCGCTTCCCGCACACGGGTCATGGTGATCACCTTCAGCAGGCTCTCCCCCGTTTCCCTGCGGAAAATAGAAGAAAGATAGGCCGGTGTCATGCGGAAGTGCTGCCCCGTCATGGAAATGTTCAGATCCGGATTGCTGTAATTTGTCCGGATGTATTCCAGAACCTCCTGACACAGGATCTGATTCTGGCTGCTTCCCTCCCCGGAAGTCTTCTCCCTTCCGATCAGTTCTGCCATATGACAGAATTTTTCCCGAATATCATCCAGCGGCAGACTCGTTGACAGCTCTTTCAGTCCAAAGTCGGTTGATGCCCCCCCCAACTCGTTTTTTTCGGGCTGTCCGGTCTTTTCGGACGCCTTCATCAATGTACCCGCCAGATCATAAAGCAGACACTTGCGGATTTCCGACGGCAGCTTGTTTTCCAGGAAATTTACATCCAGCACCTTATTAATATAGGAAACCGCCACAGAAATGTTATGGGATACCAGAGCGTTGATAATTTTATCCTCCTGTTCCTGAGAATAATAGTATTTTCTCCCGGTGCTGTTGCGGATTTCCCCATAACTGATAAAATCCTCATCCAGCGTATAAATGAATTCCTCCGCCTCTTTGGCCTCCAGCCAGGACTCATGTACTCCCGGAAGCCCCTGATGCGCTTCACCGGCGAGCACTGCCACGGAAAACCCGAAATGATCCCTGATAAACTTCTGCAGGGAGTCTACCGTACCCGCCAGAATTTCGCCAAAGTTTCCGCCGTTCTCTCCCAAATTCAGGATCATGGCCATCGTCTCTCCCAGCTCTACGGTTTCCACCCGAAAATACTCTCCCAGTCCTTCCTCAAATACATTCCGGATAATAAAACGTTTCAGACCGCTTACGGACGTATCCCGCATGGGATCGCCGGAACCGTTCTTTTTCCCCGCTTCCTGAACATTCTGTCCATCCGCTTCTCCTTCTCTGTCCTTTACGCGCAGAAGGAGCGTCAGATTGTATCCCCGGCGGATTCCTTCGATGAATGCCGCTCCGTCAGGGGTGTCTTTTTGTTCTTCATAGGGACTTTCCAGAAGATCCGCAAGGTAATACTGCCTCAGCATCTTCCAGTCT
The DNA here is from genome assembly GCA_900544445.1 of uncultured Lachnospiraceae bacterium. GTDB lineage: Bacteria > Bacillota > Clostridia > Lachnospirales > Lachnospiraceae > Eisenbergiella > Eisenbergiella intestinigallinarum. Next base: position 40,408 of record UQVK01000005.1, on the reverse strand, counting down.
TCAGCGACCTTCTGCCGGAAGTCAGACCGCTCCTGAAAAAAGGTCTCCAGATTATTTTCCAGGTACTGATACTCGTTGTCAATGTTCTCTCCCCTTTCCCGTTCCGGAAAAAGATTCAGGATCTTCTGAAGCGGAGAATAGTTAACCTTTACCATCCGGGAGGCCGCCGCCAGTCCCACGCTCATACACAGGAAGACCACTATGATGAAAACGTTTCTGATCTGGGCCGCCTGTCCCCGGATCTGTTCTTCCGACATCAGAAGCACATACTTCCATCTCCCCACATTAGAAGTCTGAGAGCGGACGATATAGTTTTCATCCCGCCATACGGTCTCCGACTCCCTGTCTTCGGAAAGCTCCTCAAAGCCGATCCCGAGCGCAGGATATTCCTCTTCCCAGTTGAAGGAGGTTCCGTCCGCATTCAGCATCATCCATTCCAGTCCGGGTTCCCAAGCGACGGATTCCACGCTCTGGTTCAGGCTGTCCATGTCCAGCCATAACCCGACCATGGCAGAGGTATTTCCATACTCTCCCTGCAGATTCGTCATGGTCATGAGAACCATGGGATCTTCTCCTCCCCAGCTGGAATCCATCCGAACGATATCCTGGAAATGATATTCGGTAAGCTCCTGCCTCAGATTTTCCTTCATGTCCGCCTGATCCCCGCAGTACAGCTCGCAGTACAGATCGAAGTTCATGCAGCCATAGGAAGAGACTACTTTACCGTTGTTCTGGAAATAAACGAACACATCCCTGCAGTAATCCCCGTTTTTATTGATGGAAACCAGCATGGATTCAAGTTCCCGGGTCAGCATATAGAGATCATAGGAATTTTCGGAACTGAACTCTCCCTTAACAGAGGTCAGCTTCTGTACCGTCTGATTGAGAGAAAGCTGTATCAGCGTATTCTGATAATACGACATCTCTCTGTCACAGGTACTTTTCACGGTATTCAGCAGATTGGCATTGGATGCGTCCGCGCTTTCCCTGACCGTCTGATACGCATACAGATAAAACAGCAGACTCATCCCAAGCGGAAACAGGAAAATGCAGGCGAAAGAAATAACCAGCCGTCTGTACGCCTTTCCGTTCTTTTTCAACATCCGAAATTCCTCCTGTACCAAGTTTCAAAAAAATGGCCTCCGACGGATGTCCGGACAATCCGTCCAAAGCCATCCGTCAGAAGCCCGGAATGTTCTTTTGCGATTCTAGGCCTGCAGTACCTCTCCGCCGTAGATCCGCGTGCCATTCTCACGTCCCGTGGTTTCAAACACACAGACGCTTCCCGTAGCGTAGCAGTTGACGCCGCCTCCGGTCTGGAAGTCTCCTGCAATCACCGCATCCGAGGTGTGATAGATTTCATCATGACAGATCGTAACCACATAACTCCTGTCTCCGAGGCTGATGTGAACAGCCTGTGCCTCTCTTTCCTTGAGCGGCCGGTTCAGGCTGTGGCTTTCCACATTCAGAAAACGGACACAGGCCGGCTGTGCCTCCCCTTTCGGTCCGCCGTTTATCACCGTAATCATGCTGGCGAATCCTTCTTTTTCCAGGATCGCGCAGATCTGCGGGTTTTCTCCACTCTGATTATAGTGGGTCGAATACGTACCCTGTCCGCACTCCAGCTTCACTCCGTCCGTCAGGAACGTGAAGAACGCCTCTGTGTTTTTTCCGGAAAAGACAGCCCGGTTTTCCTCCACGTCCACTTTTCCATCCGGAGAACAGTGGAAATACTGCCGATATGTATGTCCGCCCTGCGCGTAAAACTCATCGTTAATGAGATAGATATTCGGTTTGATCCAGATGACACGGCGGTTCACAAAAATTCCGTCGTCAATGTAGCCCAGATGGCCGCCCTGCACATACTCGGCCAGCTTTCCCTGGTGGAAGGTGCGGTTCACCGCAAGGGAAAGATGCTCGGTATACCAGGAGCTTTCAAAGGTGGTAAAGGATTTTCCGTCCACCGTGGTGGTGTTGTGTCCCGGATTATCCTTCAGTACAAAGCGCAGAGGCACATCCATATAGGTACCGCGTCCGCCGTCAACCAGCACATCCTCTCCGTTCAACACCAGGCTTACATGCAGCTTGTCCCCATGGCAGTGTCCCGTGCTCATGCCGCCGCAGGCAAAATGCAGGAGATTCGCCCTCTCCGACCAGTCCGAACGCAGATAAAAGTTTCCGGAATCCGCAAGGGCCGCCGAAGTGAAATCCGGCTCCTTCGCGGCAAGCTTCTCATAGTCCTTCACCGCCGTCATTCCGAAGTCCCAGGCATCCTCAAAATCCAGCCGGTCAAAACCCGCATATTTCAGTTCCGGATCCCCAAACAGATAAGCGCCCATGCTCAGTACGTCGCCCAGATCCGTATCGTCGGAATCTCCCTGCGTAAACTGATGCATATCCGGCTTTCTCCAGATCATATCGGCTCTTGCCATGCGGTGCACCCGTTCTTCCATTCCTTCCGGAAGCGGAATCCCGTTGATCCTGGCAAGATAAACGCAGCAGCAGAGGCAGTGATAAACCTCATTGTGGTACATGGGCGACTGCTCCCACTGGCTCCCGTCCGCATATACCTGCACCCGGCTGGAACGCTCCAGCCTGTCAAGAGCTATCCTGATCCATTCCTCCGTCTGTTCATTCTGAGGAAGCGCCAGAGCGATCTCAAGAAGACCGCTGTTTTCCAGAACGCACCAGTTGCTCTGAAGTCTGGCATCTCCCCCCTGCACCACCAGCCGCTCGGCATGGGCGCGCAGACAGGCTGCAAAACGATCCAAAAAATCTTCCGTGATCAGCTCGCTGCCTCTGAAATACCGGATCGCCTTGGTCCAGGTCTCTCCGCGCAGTCCGGTCTCCAGCATTCTCCACGGTCCGCCCTGTGTGGTCTCATCGAGCGGCACCCGGCTCATCCAGTCGTTAATCAGCCGCAGGAAGCCTTTCACATATTTTTCATCTCCTGTCAGCCAGTATGCCTGCCCCAGACAGATAAAAAAACGATGCCGGTTAAACTGCCAGACGAATTCCGGATCTCCCTTCGGCTTAATGCTCCAGTCGATCTCCCCTTCGAAGATCACCGGATCATAGGTTCGCTCCATGTCCCAGTTCAGATCGAACAAAAAATAATTCTCACAGACCTCATCTGCCACCCGGAGGATATGTGCTGTCTCCTCCGGCCAGTTCTTCCTGCAATATTCAGCTGATTCCTTCGGATCCGGCACGAAATAGCAGGAATCCGGCCGGTCAAAAAACTCCTCTTTCCGCATTTTTTACCTCTTTTTCCGGCCGCCACAGGCGGCACCAAAATCACGAAAGAATGGCTTACGCCATTCTTTGGCAGGAACCCGTGGTTCCCGCCAGCCTCCCTTGTGCTCTTATGCACATTTTACACCCTTCTTACAATACAGGCAAGGGCGATACACAGGTCCGCCGCCTTTCGACGGTCCCGTATACCGCCCCTTATCATCGCCAGATATAAGGCATATAATGATTAGTACCAGTAAGGCTCCCAGTCTCTAAGAAGCCTTGTAAGCGCCTCCATATAGAAATAATCTCCCCATATCACGCACTCATCCACGCCGTTGTTCGGGCAGGTATTATAAGGGGAACTCTTCGCGTAGGTTCCATGAAGCAGAAGTCCGTTGGATACCGAAGGATCCGTTACGGCGCATTCCCGGATCAGCGCCTCCACCAGTTCCTCCGCCTTCTGTGTATAATACTGTGCCTTTTCGGCCGGCAGATATTTGCTCATTTCCAGCATACCGCAGGCTGCAATCGCCGCTGCAGAAGAATCTCTCGGCTCATCGCTTCCGTCTGTGAAATCAAAATCCCAGTAAGGAATTTTGTCCTTCGGCAGATGGTCAAGGAAATAATCCGTTACCCTGCAGAAAATGTCCGCATAGGCATCATCTCTGAGGAACTTATATGCCAGAGCAGATCCATAAACACCCCAGGCCTGTCCCCTTGCCCAGGCAGAACCGTCCCTGTACCCCTGATGGGTTACCCCCTTTACCGGAGCTCCTGTTTCCGGATCAAAAAAGAACGTGTGATAGGTGGAGTTGTCCGGACGGATGATATTCTGCATCGCCGTTTTGATATGCGCCTGTGCCTTCTCTGCATATTTCTGATCGCCGGTCACCTCGGTCGCCCAGAACAACAGGGGCATATTCAGAAGGCAGTCAATGATCAGCCGATAATTATCCTTCGCGCCGAGCTCACCCCACGCCTGAATGAACTGACCCTTCTCCTGGAAACGGCCCAGCAGGTTGTCTGCAGCCATCAGGGCCGCTTCCTTTCCCGTCTCATTTCCGGTGAGTTTCCAGGCTGCCACACAGGAAGGACAGTAAAGGAAACCCATATCGTGATGATTAACGCCATCTTTCTCCCTGATTCTTCTGTAGAAGTCCTGCACCTCAATCTCTGCGGTCTTTTTCAGCTTCTCGTTTCCTGTTTTCTCCCACGCGAGCCACACCTCGCCCGTCCAGAAGCCGGGTGTCCATTCATAATTGATGTCGGGCTGATAAAAATTGTTCACACTGGCGGAAGGTGGAAATTTTTCCGTGAATTCATCCGTCGCCTTCAGTATCAGCTCCGCCGCCTTGTCATATGCTTTGGTAAAGCATTCCCTCTGTTTTTCGTCCATAGTCTCTCCTTCTCCCTTACAATTTTTTTAATATTTTTATTATAATGAATCGGCACGTGAAAGTATATTGACAAAACCTGAACCAATTGACAAAAAGTAAAAAAGCGTTTATTTCCCCGGTTTCAGCTTTGCTTTCGGTCTGGAAGCTTCCACCATTTCCAGGCCCGTGGAATAGTCCAGCTGTCTGGGCTCATATTCCTCATTTTCCCTCTGTCTTGTATAACCGGTATAATCCCAGCTTGCTTCCCGGGCATCCCGTCTCCAGGCCCTGCGTTCCCAGTCGTACCCGCGGAAAGGATCTCTGGTTTCATTCATCCAGTTCAACAGCTTCTCATGAAGCTCCTTCGCCTTTTCATAGTGAGCCTCATCAAAAATCAGATTCTTCATTTCGTAAGGATCCGATTTCAGATCGTACAGTTCATCCACGCGGTCCAGCAGATGAATGGAAAGCTTGTATCTTCCATCAAATACGGTGCGCATCGGCCGAAAACCTCCGAATCCGTCATGGTCCACCTCATAACGGGTGAACTCCAGATAAATTTCGTGGTTGATGTCCAGATCCGGATTCTCCAGCATGGGCAGAATGCTCCTGCCTTCCATCAGTTTCGGAATGGGCAGTCCCATGTATTCCAGGATGGTGGGTACCAGATTGATATGAGAAACCGGTGCTTCCGCCACCGCTCCTTTCTTACCGCCGCTGATAATCAATGGGATTCTTGCCACTTCATCATAAGCAGCAGGCCCCTTTGACCACAGACAGTGCGACTGCAGCGCATCTCCGTGATCCGACGTATAAATAATCAATGCGTCAGGCGCGTACTGTTTTGCCGCACGGATCACCTTTCCCAGTTCATAATCCGCGTACGAATTGCACCCGAAGAAAGACGGAGCCTTGATCTTCACCTGATCCCGATCCGCAAATCTGCGTTCTCCTGCCCAGACCTTCTGATAATCAGGTTTTCCATCCAGCGTATCATAAACGTTCGGCCGCTTCGGGAATTCATAATCCTGATACATGGATGCAAACGGTTCCGGACAAAGCGAAGGACCATGGGGTTCATCCAGAGAAGCTACCAGAAAAAAGTCCTCCGTCCCGTATCTGCTCAGGAAATCCACCGCTCTCCTGCATACCCGGTTTGCATATAGAAAATCTTCCGTAATTCCCTCATTCTGGCCGCTCTGCCTGGACCGCACCCTCTCCTCTGGCGTCAGTTCGTTCAGGTACATGCGCATATCATACCAGTATTCTTCGTCCCAGCCGTCCGGACACCGTCCAAGCCCGAAGTAATCCCCGCCATCCAGATGATATTTGCCGATATATGCCGTATGGATGCCATTGTCACGAAGCCGCTGCCCGACCGTTTTCACATTCGCTCCCAGCGCATAACTGTTGGTAAAACCTCCGCAGGAATGAGGAAAGGTTCCCGTAAAAATCGCCGATCTTGCCGGGCCGCATACCGGCTGACAGGTATAGGCATGTTCGAACCGGATCCCATCTTCTGCCAGCGCGTCCAGGTTCGGTGTTTTCATTCCGCTGTTTCCATAACAGCCAAGCATATCAAATCTTGTTGTATCCGTCATCAGCAGAATAACCTGCTTTCTTTTGGTCATTTTTCCTCCTTTTCCGAAGCATCAGGCGCTTCCCCCTGTTCGTTTTGCCTTTTTATTATATCGCTTTTTCCTCCTGCTGCGCCATCTACAATATGCGAAATCCGCTGACTTTTTTTAAAAAAGGTGTGCGCATCAACGTCTTTTTTTGATCAATAGGAAATGAAATTTCCTATTGATCAAAAAAAGAAGCCGACATAATATCGGCTTCTCTTACAGGTCATTTTCAGTTTTTACCGGTGATGATCGCAAAGGTCTGTCTCGCAATTGACAGCTCCTCGTTTGTGGGAATCACCAGTACCTTCGGTCCGGGGCCGGGATTGGAAATCACGATCTCTTCTCCCCGCTTATGATTTGCCACCTCATCGATGGTAATATTCATATAACTGAGATGATTCAGAATTCTGTCACGGATGATCGGGCTGTTCTCTCCCACCCCCGCCGTGAAGCAGATCGCGTCCACACCGTTCATTTCAGCCGTGTACGCGCCGATATACTTGATAACACTGTGAATGAATACCTCCATGGCGCGCTTCGCATTTGCATTGCCCGCCTCGTAGGCATCCTCCAGATCGCGGAAATCCGAGGAAAATCCATCCGATACTCCGAAAACTCCGGACTCCTTATTCAGCATGCGCAGAATCTCACTGACGCTCTTTCCTTCCTTGTTTGCGATGAACTCCACAATAGCCGGATCGATATCTCCGCTTCTGGTTCCCATTACCAAACCTTCCAGCGGTGTAAGACCCATGGAAGTATCCAAGCATTTTCCGTTCTTCACCGCCGAAATGGATGCGCCGTTTCCCAGATGGCAGACGATAATTTTCAGTTCTTCAATGGGCCTGCCCAGTACGGCCGCCGCACGGGACGATACATAATCATGGCTGGTTCCATGAAAACCATATCTCCTGATCCGATAGTCCTTATAATAACGGTAAGGAAGCGCATACAGATAGGATTCCTCCGGCATGGTCTGATGAAAGGCCGTATCAAAAACTGCCACCATCGGCACGGACGGCATAAGCGCCTCACAGGCCTCAATCCCGATCAGATTGGCAGGATTATGCAAGGGAGCAAGATCACTGCAGTCCGCGATTGCCTTTTTCACCTCATCCGTAATCAATGTCGCTTTGGAAAAATTTTCTCCTCCATGAACGATCCTGTGTCCTACCGCGCCGATTTCCGACAAATCCTTTACCGCGCCGTTTTCCGGATCCGTAAGCGCCTTCAGCACCATGCTGATGGCTTCCTTATGATCGCTCATCCTGGATTCTGTGATCCATTTCTTTCCGCCGGCAGGCGTATACACCAGCCGGCTTCCATCAATCCCGATTCTTTCGCAGAGTCCCTTCGCGATGAGCTTCTCGCTCTGTGAGTCGATCAGCTGAAATTTCAGCGAAGAACTGCCGCAGTTTATTACCAGAATATTCATTGCCTACCTCATATCTGCCGCCTCTTCGGCGGCACCGAAACCCTTATAAAAACCATTTTCCCCAGTTATTTTTCAGTATTTACGCAAGCTGCGCCTGAACCGCCGTCAACGCGACTACGCCCACGATATCCTCCCAGTCGCATCCTCTGGAAAGGTCGTTTACAGGCTTGGCAATTCCCTGCAGCATCGGTCCGTAGGCTTCCGCCTTGCCAAGACGTTCAACCAGCTTGTAACCGATATTTCCAGCATCCAGATTCGGGAAAATCAGCACGTTGGCCTTGCCTGCCACGTCACTTCCGGGAGCCTTGGATTTTGCCACCTTCGGAACCAGTGCCGCATCCGTCTGCAGTTCTCCATCCAGCGTCAGATGAGGATACTCCTCATGAGCGATCTCCACCGCTTTCACAACCTTGTCCACCAGCGCATGATGGGCGCTTCCCTTTGTGGAATGAGAAAGCATGGCAATAATGGGCTTTGCGCCAATGAGCTGCTTAAAGCTCTTTGCGCTTGTATCCGCAATCGCAGCCAGTTCTTCAGAGGTGGGATCCTGATTCAGTCCGCAGTCTGCGAACAGGAAGGTTCCGTGCTCTCCATATTCGCAGTCCGGCACATCCAGAATGAAAAATGCGGATACCAGCTTCACTCCGGGCGCCGTCCGCAGAATCTGCAGGGACGGACGAAGCACATCTGCCGTCGCATGACACGCGCCTGCCACCATGCCGTCCGCGTCATTGGCCTTAACCATAACCACGCCGAAAGTCAGCGGATCGTCCAGAAGCTTCTGCCTTGCTTCCTCCAGCGTCATTCCTTTTGCCTTTCTTGTTTCATACAGAAGCTGGGCATATTCTTCAAACTTTTCCGTTTTGGTGGGATCCACCACCTTAACTCCCGTCAGATCCACTTCCAGCCAGCCCGCGCCGTCCATAATCTTCTCTTCATTGCCCACCATGATGATGTTTGCAATCCCCTCTTCCAGCACATGAGCCGCCGCAATCAGCGTCCTCTTGTCGTTCGTTTCGGGCATGACAATCGTTTTCTTGTCAGATCTCGCTTTCTCTTTGATGATGTCAATATAAGACATGGTTTTCTACTCCTTTCCTCATTTCCGTTTCCTTCTGCCTTCCGTCTTTGTCTGCTTAAAATTATAACGGAATTTTCCATTGTATACAAGTTTCTTTTCCTGATTTTATTGTACAAAATCTTGCACATATCACAATTTTCACCACATTGTTCGTGATGTTGTACAATCAAGCCATGCAGGAAGGAAATACTCGCCGGACCGTGCAAGCTTGCTTGCAAAGGGCTGGCGAGTGTTTCCTTCCTATAGGGCGCAAGCCCTCAAGCCTGGACTGCCCGCAAGGGCGGTTCAGGCTTGGCATGGCGCAGCCTTTCTCCTTCCCCATGCCCGTTCGAGCTTGCTCGTATAGGGCGGGGTGTATTCTTTCTTCTATAGGGCGCAAGCCCTCAAGCCGGAGGTGAACGCAAGGGCATCTCCGGCTTGGCATGGCGCAGCCTTTCGATATCCCCGCCTCCGACCGCTTACCGTTTCACAGTCACCCGAAATGCCGCCGTTATCTGATTTGGCAGCGGTTGTACACGAAGCACAAGGCACAGTCTTTGTACCGCTCTGTCAGGCAATCATACGGTCCAAAATCGCAGACCCTTTTTTCAACCGTACTATTATCCGAATCCATACCGCTCATGAAACCGAAAATTGCATTTTAACCGCATTGCCACTTGCCCATGCCCCGCAGGAATCAAGACCTCTCTGTTCAAATCTCTCCATCCATGCTATGATGAATCCACGAAAAGAGAAAAGGAACGGAGCCATATCCATGACAGTCACAGGAATCATCGCGGAATACAATCCGCTTCACAAAGGACACGAATATCAGCTGAAAGAAGCCCGCCGTCTCACCGGAGCAGACTATATCATCGTGGTCATGAGCGGCTGCTTCACTCAACGGGGAACGCCCGCCGTGCTGGACAAATACGATCGGGCGCACATGGCGCTCTCCTGCGGTGCAGACCTGGTTCTGGAACTTCCCACGCGGTTTGCCTGCGCCAGCGCAGAATATTTCGCCTCCGGCGCGGTCTCTGTTCTGAACCGGCTGGGCTGCGTGGATTATCTGTGCTTTGGAAGCGAATGCGGGGATACGCAGGCGCTCCGATCTGCCGCCGCCCTTTTATCCCGTGCGGAAAAATCTCCGGAATATCAGCATTCGCTGCGTGAGGCACAGAAAGGAGGCCTTTCCTTTCCAACCGCCAGGAGCAGGGCTCTGGAAAGCTCCCGGGGAACGTTTTCCGAAAGTTTTTCCGAAGCCGATGCCTCTCTTTTTTCCCTTCCCAACAACATTCTGGGGATCGAATACTGCCGGGCGCTGGATGTCCTGAAAAGCCCCATCCGTCCGATTACCATCAGGCGAAGGGGAAATTATCATGATACGGAGCTGAAGGAAGCCCACGAAGGCGCAGCATCCATAAAGGCTTCATCCACGCCGGACACTCCCTTCAGTTCCGCCTCCGCCATCCGCGCCGCCCTGAAAAATACAGGCAGCAGCGATACCGATGCGCCGGGGCCTGAGGAAAGCCTGTTCTCAAGCCTCCCCGATACATCCCGCCGTCTTCTCTTTGAAAGGAGCGACGGGCGCGGCATCGTTACGGAAGAGGACTTCTCCTCCCTTCTGCGCTATCGCCTGCTGCAGCTGATGGAAGAAGGAACTCCTGCGGAAAATGGCATCCGAACCGCTTCCTCTGCGGCGCTTACCGCCTTTGCGGACGTAACACCTTCTCTCGCGGATAAAATCGTCAGACATCTGTATTCCTTTACCGGCTGGGACGACTTCTGCCTGCGGCTGCGCTCCAGAGACCTTCCCTACGTGCGTGCGAGCCGGAGCCTCTGCCATATTCTGCTGAATCTGAAGCAGGATGCGCTGGATGAAAGCAAGGCGGAAGGGTTTCCCGTTTATCTGCGCATGCTCGGCTTTTCCGAACGGGCGCTGCCGCTTCTGACCGCCATAAAAAAAGAGGCTGCCTCTCCTCTGCTGTCCCGTCTTACGTCGGCCAGAGAGCAGCTTTCTCCAACGCTTCTTCCCCTGCTTGAAGAAGAAATCAGGGCCTCCCATATTTACCAGACCATTGTCTCCGGTAAATATGGAACGCCCTTCCTGCATGAATATCAGAGGCAGATTCTCTGCCCGCCCTTTAATTCTTAAAGCTGTGAATGGGAGCCGGAATCCGTCCCTTTCTGCTGACAAAGGCCTCGCAGCCGAAGGAATTAACCGGCATGATGGGTGCGTGGCCCAGCAGTCCGCCGAACTCCGCATGATCTCCTACCGTCTTTCCGATGACCGGGATCAGACGCGCCGCCGTGGTCTTCTGGTTGACCATACCGATGGCCATTTCGTCCGCAATGATGCCGGAAATGGTGGATGCCTTCGTGTCTCCCGGTATGGCGATCATGTCAAGCCCCACGGAGCAGACACAGGTCATCGCCTCCAGTTTCTCCAGAGAAAGGGCTCCTGCGGAAACCGCGTCGATCATGCCCTGGTCTTCGCTCACCGGGATGAACGCGCCGCTTAAACCGCCCACATAAGAGGAGGCCATCACGCCGCCTTTTTTCACCTGATCGTTCAAAAGGGCCAGCGCCGCCGTCGTTCCGGGCGCTCCCGCATGCTCCAGTCCGATCTCGCACAGAATGTCCGCCACGCTGTCCCCGATGGCCGGTGTGGGCGCCAGGGACAGATCCACAATGCCGAACGGAATATTCATCCGTCTGGAGGCCTCTCTCGCCACCAGCTGTCCCACTCTCGTCACCTTGAATGCAGTTTTCTTGATCGTCTCACAGAGCACCTCAAAGCTTTCTCCGCGCACTTTTTCCAGAGCTGTTTTCACCACGCCGGGGCCGCTGACACCCACGTTAATGACCTGATCCGCCTCCGTCACACCGTGGAAGGCTCCCGCCATAAACGGATTGTCGTCCGGCGCGTTGCAGAAGGCCACCAGCTTCGTGCAGGCCGAAGAATCCGTATCCGCCGTCAGATGCGCCGCTTCCAGAATGATCTCTCCCATCAGGCGCACCGCATCCATATTGATGCCCGTCTTGGTGGAACCCAGATTGACGGAACTGCACACCCGCTCCGTGGACGCGAGCGCCTGGGGGATGGAACGGATCAGGAGTTCGTCCGCAGGCGTCATGCCCTTGGACACCAGAGCGGAATAACCGCCGATGAAATTCACACCCACCTTCTTCGCCGCCGCATCAAGGGTCTGAGCGATCTGCACAAAATCTTCCTTCCTGCGGCAGGCTGCGCTTCCGATCAGCGCGATGGGCGTCACGGAAATTCTTTTGTTCACGATCGGGATCCCGAATTCCGCGGAAATTTCTTCCCCGGTTTTCACCAGGTTCTGCGCCGCACGTGTGATCTTGTCGTAAATCTTTTGGTTCAGCGCGTCCAGATCCGCGTCGATGCAGTCAAGAAGGCTGATACCCAGCGTGATGGTACGCACGTCCAGATTCTCCTTCTCGATCATTTTGTTGGTTTCATTTACTTCAAATATGTTGATCATGGCGTCCTCCCATTTCAAAGCGATTTATTCAGATTGTTTTACAGTTCACTCCGCGCCATTCGCAAAGCCGCGCTTCGCGCTTTCCGCTGCTTCGCAGCTACGAGAAATCGCCCTTGGCGATTTCTTGCTCATAGACGGGCGCTCCCTTCGTCAGCGCAGGATCAGATAACTGCTCATGCAAGCATGGCATCTATCCGATCCTGCCTGACGAGTGAACTGTATTCTAGATCCTGTGCATCTGACTGAAAATTTCTTCGCTCTGACATTTGATGATCACGCCGATTTCCTCGCCAAGCTTCGTCAGCTCCTCCGCAATCTCACCGAAGCTCTTTTCCGCCCGGTTCATATCCACGATCATCATCATGTTAAAATACTCCTGCACGATGGTCTGGCTGATGTCCAGGATGTTGATGTTGTTCTGTGCCAGATAGGTGCAGACCCTTGCGATGATCCCCACAGTATCGTGTCCAACTACCGTAATGATGGTTCTTTTCATGATTTTTCTCCTTCATTCTGTATTTACGTCTCAGCCGCTCTTTTCAGGCTGCCATATGTTTTGGAAAACCGCCGAATCCCCTGTGCGTAATGCTTCGGTCTGTCATACGTCACGCGATCTCTATCACCTGCGAAACCTCGCTTCTTCTCGCCACCTGGATGGGAAAATCTCCCGCCCGGTATGGGTTGTCCGCCTGGTTGATCTCCAGCCGCACCGTCTCATAGGCAAGCTGGGGAATGTTGTTTTCCTTGCTCAGATGTCCCAGCACGATGTGCTTCAGGTTGTCGTGCAGAAGGCGGCAGAGAAGCCTGCCGGAATTCTCGTTGGACAGATGGCCTCTGTCCCCCAGAATCCGCTGCTTGAGGGGATAGGGATAGGGGCCGACCTGAAGCATGTTCACGTCGTGATTGGCTTCCAGAAGAAGGGCGTCCATCCCTTTCAGGCACTCCACCGTATAATCGTTATAGGTTCCCAGGTCCGTCACCACTCCGATCTTCTGCCTTCCATAGGAAAAGCGGTATGCCACCGGGTCCGCCGCATCGTGGGAAATCCGCATGGGATTCACCGTCATATCCTTGATGGTAAAGCTCTCATCCGCCCGCACCGTCTGAAACAGGCCCTCGTCGATGGCCCCCAGGCTCCTGCAGCGGCAGATGGCCTCCACCGTTTTCGGCGTCGCATAGATGGGCACGTTATATTTTCGTGAAAATACGCCAAGCCCGCTGATGTGGTCACTGTGCTCATGGGTGATGAACACCGCGTCCAGCTCGCGAGGGTCTATCCCCAGGCTGTGAAGCCCTTCCTCCGTCCGTTTTCTGCTGATTCCCACATCCACCAGCACATGGGTGGTGTCCGTTCCCACATAAATGCAGTTTCCGCTGCTTCCGCTGGCAATGCTGCATAGTCTCATAGTCGTCTTTCTCCTTATGTCCGCTGTCTAAAGCCCGCCGTATCCCGGCAAAGCGCCGCTTCCAGCTGTCTTCTGGTCTCCTGCAGGTCGCCGTTGTTCTCAATGACAACGCTGCAGTGCGCCCGAAACTCCGTTTCGCTTAACTGGCTTTCAAAAATCTGCCGGATTTTCTTCTCGGAATAGCCCCGGCTCTCCTTCAGGCGGGCCATGCGCACAGGCCCATCGGCATGGATGTACCACAGCTCGTCCAGTATCGCCTCATAACCGCATTCGATGAGAAGCGCCGCTTCCAGGAAAAAGTAATCCGCTTCCCCTTTCCTTCGCTCCTCCTCCACCTGTTCCAGGATATACCGCTTCACCTCCGGATGAATGATACCGTTCACCCGGTCGAGAAGGGCGGGGTCCGAAAAAATCAGACCCGCCATCTTCTTTTTGTCAATGGTGCCGTCTTCGGCAAGCACCTGCCGCCCCAAAAGCTGAACCAGGCGCTCATAGCAGGGCTGTCCCGGAAGCTTCACTTCGTTTCCCACCTCATCGGCGAGAAGGACGCGGCAGCGGCAGAGCTCTTTCAGAAGGCCCAGAACCATGGTCTTTCCGGCGCCTACGCCCCCTGTAATTCCAATCAGTTTCATTTTATTTTGCCTCATACCAGTCCGTACCCGTATGCAGATCCGTCTCCAGCGTCACGGAAAGGGAAGCCGCAGCCTTCATTTCCTCTGTCAGGATCCTGGCCACCTCTTCCTCCTCTCCCGGAGCGGTTTCAATCAGAAGCTCATCGTGAATCTGCAGGATCAGCCTGGATTTCAGATTCTCCTTCGCAAGCCGTCTCCAGACACGGATCATGGCGATTTTGATGATGTCCGCCGCCGTCCCCTGGATCGGCGCGTTCATCGCCACCCTCTCTCCGAAGGAACGCTGCATGAAATTACTGCTCTTTAATTCCGGCACAGGCCTGCGACGTTCAAACAGGGTAACGGAATAGCCTTTTTCCTTTGCAGAAGCCACCTCTCTGTCCAGAAATGCCTTCACGCCCGGATAGGTCTTGAAATATTCTTCAATGTATTCCGAAGCCTCTTTCCGGGAAATGCTCAGATCCTGGCTCAGACCGAAGGAGCTGATCCCGTACACGATGCCGAAATTCACCGCCTTCGCATTGCGTCTCTGCAGGTCCGTCACCTCCTCAAAGGGGGTATGGAATACCCTGGACGCCGTGATGCGATGGATGTCCGCATCCATCCGGTACGCCTCAATCAGCTGTTCATCCCCGGACATATGGGCCAGCACCCGCAGCTCGATCTGGGAATAGTCCGCATCCGTGAACAGATAACCTTCCTTCGGGATAAAAGCCCTGCGGATCAGCCTGCCCAGCTCCATGCGCATGGGAATATTCTGCAGGTTCGGCTCCGTGGAGCTGATCCGACCCGTCGCCGTGATCGTCTGGTTCAGGGTGGTGTGAATCCTGCCGTCCGGCCCGATGCAGGGAAGAAGCCCGTCCGCATAGGTGGATTTCAGTTTGGCAAGCCCTCTGTATTCCAGAATCTCCGAAGCGATCGGATGCTCTTCCGCCAGCTTTTCCAGCACGTCCGCAGCGGTGGAATAGCCGGTCTTGGTCTTCTTTCCGCCCGGAAGCTTCATTTTCCCGAACAGAATCTCACCCAGCTGCTTGGGAGAGTTGATGTTGAACGCCTCCCCCGCCTTTTCGTGGATGCTCTTTTCCAGCTCTCCGATCCGTTCCACCAGCGCATCCCCATAGTCCTTCAAAGCCTGCGGATTCGCCCGGATCCCTTCCATTTCCATATCGTGAAGCACCCGGGTGAGTGGCATCTCAATTTCCGCAAACAGCTTCTCCATATCGGCCTGTTTCAGCTTCTCCTCAAGCACGGGCCAGGATTTCCAGATGGCATACACCGCGTCGCCCGCATATTCCAGAAATTCCTCCGGCTTTTCGATAAGCGCCTCCTGCCAGCTGCTTTTCCCCAGAAGCAGGCTTTTTTCCTTTATGGTCAGATCCAGATGTTCATGGGCGATATCCGCAATGCTGTAGTCATTTTTCAGCGGGTTCAGCAGGTAGGCCGCGATCAGCACATCGAACAGACCATCCGTCTCCATTCCCTGAAGATAACCGTACTGGAACTTGATCTGGAAGGTGGCAAGGCGCACGCCCTCCCCAGCCAGCGCGGACAGACTGCTTCTCACATAATCTGCCGTAATCTCCTCAGACCGGGTAAAAATCCGGATCTCCTCATCCCCGGCTGCAAACGCCAGCGCCGTAAAACCGCTTCCGTCATACCGGTTGGAAGCGGTTCCCGCCGCCTCATTTCCATCCTCCAGCACCAGAAAGGCTGCCCGTCTTTCCTGTCTCGCCCGGATAAAGGCCGCTTCCGCCTCTGCCCGTGCTCCGGAAATCCGATAGTTCTCCTTTCTGCCCTCATCGGAAGCCGGCTGTTCCTGAAATCTGCCCAGCATATTCTTAAACTCCAGCTTCTGGAACAGCGTATAGGCTTCCGGCGTGAACATCTCTCCAAGCTTCATGTCGTCCCATGTCACGGAGAGCTCCGCCTGCGTGTTGATCCGCGCCAGCGTCCGGGAGAGCTCCGCCAGATCCCGGTTGGCGGAAAGGGATTCTTTGATGCTCTTTTTCGCCACCTCGTCCAGATGCGCATAGATATTGTCCAGAGAACCAAAGCGCGTCATCAGCTCCTGCGCCGTTTTCGGGCCGACCTTCGGCACACCGGGAATATTGTCCGAGGAATCCCCCATGAGGGCCTTTAGATCCACGAACTGCTCCGGGGTCACCTGCCAGGCCGCAAGAACGTCCTTCGCATAGTAATCCTCGATTTCCGTTCTTCCTCCCTTTGTCTTGGGAATCCGGATCTTGATGTGTTCCCCGGCAATCTGGAGCAGATCCCGGTCACCGGAAACAAGGGCTACCTCCATGCCGTCCCTTTCGCCGCGCTTTGCCAGGGTACCCAGAATGTCATCTGCCTCCAGTCCCGCCTGCTCTACCGTACAGATTCCCATCGCAGCAAGCACTTCCTTCATCACAGGGACCTGCTGCCTGAGCTCCTCCGGCATGGGCTTTCTCGTTCCTTTATACTCTGCATACAGTTCGTGCCGGAATGTGGGTGCATGTACGTCAAAGGCCACAGCAAGATATCCCGGATTCTCTTCCTCCAGAATCTTAAGCATAATGTTAAGAAAGCCATAAATTGCGTTGGTGTGAAGCCCCTCCGCATTACTCAGATCAGGCACACCATAGAACGCGCGGTTCAATATGCTGTGCCCGTCAATCAGTACCAGCTTTTCGCTCATCATTTCCTCCATTTCAAAGCATCTCAAATTCTGACCTTCATTCAGAATACCAGCGTTGTCATCACCAGAATCACGATAAGCACAGCAAAGGCCTCAAAGTAGTAAAGCCCCCACTGCAGCCTCTCCCGGATCTTTACATGTCTCTTCGATATGGCGATCCGCGCGGAAAGCTCCTTATTCAGATTAAACGCTTCGCCGTCTTCCAGCCGCTGCATTCCCACCGTCACCAGAAACTGAATGCTCAGCTCTTCCTTGCAGGAAGGGCACTTCTCCACGTGGGAAAGAAAATGTTTTGCCGTCCTCGTCTCCATTCTGCCCCGGATAAAATCCGGAATCAGCTTCTCCGCCGCTTTACAGTCCATCCGGATATCTCCTTTCTCTCTTTTCCAAACTCGTCTCGGCATTTTCTATATTACTATACACCAAAACCGAATTTTTTAAAAGCAGAAAAAGAGGGAGCCTCTGCCCGCCTACAGACAGGAGAAGCTCCCAAAGTCATTCTTTACCGGGTATTCCGCCGTCGCCACGGTCCGGCATCCTTTTTGCCCAGCGTACTGTTATTCCGTCGCTTTCTGCACCGGCAGCATGGCCTTTCCGCGGCAATAGGTCTGAATCACTTCATAATTATCCTCCAGAACCACCAGATCCGCATCAAAACCTGCCACAATTTTTCCCTTCCGGTCATCAACGCCAAGACATCTGGCCGGATTAATCGTACAGGAATTTACGGCCGCATCAAAGGGAACCATGGCCTCTTCCACCAGAATTCTGAGTCCTCTGTTCATATGCAGCGTACTTCCCGCTATCGTATCCGTACCTGCCAGACGCGCAAGTCCGTCTTCCCCGATCACAATATCGTGACCACCCAGCTTATAGCCGCCTCCGGGCGGGAAGTGCTTGGCACACAGGGAATCCGTGATCAGAAGAGCATAATCTCTTCCTTTTGCCTGAAAATAATTGTTCAGGGCAGCCAGGTGGGAATGGCAGCCGTCACAGATAATCTCACCGTAAATATCCCGCACACGGAAAGCAGTACCGACCAGACCGGGTTTTCTGTGATGATATCCGGTCATTCCGTTGTACACATGGGTCATGCTGGTCGCACCGTTTGCAATTCCCATCAACGCCTGTTCGTAGGTTGCACCGGAATGTCCCATGCTGACCACAACGCCCGTCCGGCTGCAGTATTTCGTCAGGGCAAAGCCCTCGTCATGCTCAGGAGCCAGCGTAATATATCGAATCAGCCCATCCGCAGCCTCCTGATACTTCTGAAACTGCTCCACACTCGCCTTTGCGATGGCCTCCGGCGGCTGAGCCCCCTTGTATTCCATATCAAGATAAGGGCCTTCAAAATGAACGCCCAGAATCTCTGCGCCCTCATAGCCTTCTCTGACCACTGCCGCCACATTCCGGAGGGCTGCCGTGAGAACGTCCGGCATCTGAGTCACCGTGGTGGGAAGGATGGATGTCACACCTTCTTCCGGAATCTTCTTCATCCATTTTCTCAGGCCTTCCGGTTCGGCGTCATTGGTATCAAATCCATAGGATCCGTGCGTATGTACGTCAATGAATCCGGGCAGGATCCTCCTGTCTCCATAATCCTCATCCACAGGAAGCGTACCAAAGGGAAGCACGTCCGTGATTTTTCCATTCGAAACGGCCAGCTGCGCGGCGATGAACTGGCCTGCCGTCCAGACTCTTTTGCTCTGTATGATCATCGCATATTCCTCCTGTTTCGCCGCCGCAGGCGGCGTTCAGACACGGGCCTTATGGCCCATGCAGCTCCTGAAACCGCGTTAAATCTCGGAAAGAGCGTCTTCATCAGCGATCACAATGGCGTCGCTGTGAAGCTGCAGGATGGAAGCAGGTACACGGGGCGTTACAGGGCCGAAGAACGCCTGCTTCACAATGCCTGCCTTATCCTTGCCGCTCACCACCACAAGCACCTTTTTCGCCTGCATGATGGTCTTGATTCCCATGGTATACGCCTGCTTCGGCACATCATCATAAGAAGCGAAGAAGCGCTTATTGGCTTCGATCGTGGATTCCGTCAGATCCACACAGTGGGTCTCCAGCTCAAAGGTGTCGGCGGGTTCATTGAATCCAATATGGCCATTATGGCCCAGTCCGAGGAGCTGCAGATCGATGCCGCCCACAGACGCGATTACGGCGTTGTAATCCGCACATGCCTTCTCGCTGTCAGGCTCCATGCCGTTGGGAAGATGGGTTCTTTCCTTGCAGATATTTACATGAGAAAACAGATTGTCATTCATGAAATAATAGTAACTCTGGTCGTTGTCTCTGCTTAATCCTTTGTATTCATCCAGGTTTACAGACGTGACCTCAGAAAAATCAAGATCTCCCTTCTTATACCACTCCACAAGCTGTTTGTAGGTTCCGATCGGGGTGGAACCTGTTGCAAGGCCAAGCACACAGTCCGGCTTCATGATAATCTGCGCGGAGATGATGTTGGCAGCCTTTCTGCTCATGTCATTATAATCCCTTGCCTTGATAATTCTCATTTTAAACACCCTTCCTGCGCCGTCTGTTTTTTCTTCTCCCGCATACGGCGCGATACAGGAGAATTCACTTTTCAACAACTTAATTATAGCTCATCCGGCAGTCCTTCGCCATGTACAAAAAGCCGCTTTTATGGCAGAATCCGCCGGACAACATTTCAGGAAAAATTCGGAAGCCCGCAACGGGGCTTCCGAACATGCCAGGGAATTGTTTTTCTAAGTAAGATGTATAAAATCACAACATCTTTTTCATTTCATCCGCTACGAACTGTACCTTGGTTCCTACAATGACCTGAACCGACGTCTTGCTCGGACGGATAACGCCTGCAATTCCGGCGGATTTGATCTTCTTCTCGTCCACCTTTGTGTAATCCTTGATTTCAAGGCGAAGTCTGGTAATGCAGTTATCCAGAGAGGTCACATTTTCCTTTCCGCCAAGTCCTTCCAGAACGGTCTTTGCCACAGCGGTGTAGTCATTGTTTGCAAGAACCGCAGACTTCTCAGCCTCAAGATCATCGTCTTCACGGCCGGGTGTCTTCAGGTCAAATTTCACAATTGCGAAACGGAATACCACATAGAACACGATGAATGCTGCAGCTCCCAGAGGAAAGATCATCCAGGTATTCTGTGCCGCGGGCAGGGATGCGGAGAACAGAAGATCCGTAGCTCCCGCGGAGAAGCTGAAGCCTGCGCGGAATCCGACCAACGTGGTGATTACGGTGAAAATGCCGTACAGCAGAGCATAAATCACATACAGTCCCGGTGCAAGGAACATGAAGCCGAATTCAAAAGGCTCTGTTACGCCGCAGACGAACGAACATACAGCTGCGGAAGCAACAAGTCCGATGGCGACCTTCTTCTTATTGCTCTTTGCCGTCTGAATCATGGCCACCGCCGCTCCGGGAACACCGAACATCATGCAGGGGAAGAATCCGGACATATACATGCCGAGACTCCAGGTCACATCTGCAGAGGTCTCTCCGGCCCAGAAATGGGACAGATCACCGAGTCCGATCGTATCGAACCAGAATACGTTGTTCAACGCATGATGCAGACCGGTAGGAATCAGCAGACGATTCAGGAACGCATAAATACCGGCTCCCACAGCGTCAAGACCAACGATCGCTTCGCCTACGGAAATCAGCGCACCGAACAGAATCGGCCATACAAACAGCAGGATGGCAGCTACCACGATGGAAACCACGCCCGCCACAATGGCAACACAGCGTTTTCCGCTGAAGAACGACAGCCAGTCGGGCAGCTTCGTTCCCTTGAACTTGTTATAGCAGACAGCTCCGATAATGCCGGAAAGAATACCGATAAACGGATTCGCAATCTTGTCAAAAGCCAGCGTCGCATCTGCGTTGTTCGCAAGCGACGGAACGATGGTTGTGACCACGCCCGTAGAAAGCAGGTTTGTGATCATCAGCCATGCCGCCAGAGACGCAAGCCCGGCAGTTCCGTCGTTATCATCCGCCAGCCCGACGCCGACGCCGATCACAAACAGAATCGCCATATTGTCAATCAGAGC
The DNA here is from genome assembly GCA_900544445.1 of uncultured Lachnospiraceae bacterium. GTDB lineage: Bacteria > Bacillota > Clostridia > Lachnospirales > Lachnospiraceae > Eisenbergiella > Eisenbergiella intestinigallinarum. The sequence continues at coordinate 19,398 of UQVK01000005.1, read as the reverse complement.
GCCTCCTGCTTTCACCAGGAAAAATCCGATTTGCTGCAGGATACCGGTTACTTCACCGCCCTGCATGGTCGCAGGACACAGAAGATATCCGATTCCCATCAGAATACCGCAGATCGGCAGACAGGCCACCGGAAGCATCAGTGCCTTACCAAGCTTCTGTAAATACTTCATGTTTTAATTCCCCCTTATTTGTCTTTTCCCGCCCTGGCTCCGGGAATCATTTATTCACCAGAGGTTTTACCCTCTTCGAATACTTTTATAAATTTTCCTTCATGAACGCCTCCAGCGCCTCCGCTGCGGCATTCTCATCCGGTCCTTCGATGGTGAACTTCACCGTATGTCCCTTCTTCACTCCCATCATCATCAGGGACATGATTTTCTTCGCGTCGCCCTTCTTGGTTCCGTTGTCCACGCTCACCGTGCTCGCGAACTCTCCTGCCTTCTTCACCAGAAGTCCCGCAGGTCTTGCATGAATACCCAGTTCATCTGTAATCGTATACTCGAATTCTCTCATTTTTACTCCTTTGCTTTTCTGTCATATATTTTATTTGCAGCCATACGGCTGAAATAATCCTGTTTCTTTCAGAGCCCTTAAATGTCTCTGACCGCCTTTCTCACACTGAGCACGTAGGACGGAGAAACGGAAAGCTCATCCACCCCCATATCAAGGAAGGTCTTTGTGAGCGTAGTATCCGCGCCCAGCTCGCCGCAGATGCCGCACCAGATTCCGGCCGCATGGGCATTCTCCACCGTCATGCGAATCAGACGCAGAACCGCTTCATGGTGCGCATCATAAAAGCCGTCCAGCTTCTGATTCTGCCTGTCAATGGCGAGAGTATACTGCGTCAGGTCATTGGTCCCCAGGCTGAAGAATTCCACTTCTCTTGCCAGTTCGTCGCTGATGACCGCTGCTGCCGGAGTTTCTACCATAATACCCAGCTCCACTTCTCCGAACGGTTTTCCTTCCGCCGTCAGTTCCCGCTTCACGCCTTCCACGATTCCCTTGATTTCACGAATCTCCTTGATGGAAATGATCATGGGGAACATGATTGCCGCCGTTCCATATGCGGAAGCCCTGTAAATGGCGCGAAGCTGCGTTTTGAAAATTTCCTGTCTGGTCAGGCAGATGCGGATTGCCCGGTATCCCATGGCTGGATTCTCTTCCTTCGGCAGTTCGAAATAGTCCACCTGCTTATCCGCTCCGATGTCCAGCGTCCTGATGATTACCTTCTTTCCGCCCATTCTGGAAAGAACTTCCTTATAGATCTCAAACTGTTCTTCCTCGGTCGGATAATCCTCCCGGCCCAGATAGATGAATTCACTTCTGAACAGACCGATTCCTCCGGCATCTGACTGAAGAACCTTCTCCACGTCCTCCACGCTTCCGATATTGGCGTAAATATTGATTCTTCTTCCGTCGGAAGTTACATTATCAAGACCTTTCAGCTGTTCCAGCTCTGCCTGCGCCTTATCCGCCTCTTCCTTTCTGCGGAGCAGCTCGGCAAGGACTGCCGCTTCGGGATCGATGTAGATGATTCCTTCAAAGCCGTCAACCACGGCAAGCATGCCGTCATACTCATCCTTCAGTTCCACATCCGCCTGTACGAGTGCCGGGATATTCATGGAACGGGCCAGAATCGCCGTATGGGAATTCGTAGAACCTCCTCTTGTCACAAAGGCAAGAATCTTGCTCTTATCGATCTGCACTGTCTCGCTGGGAGAAAGATCCTCTGCCAGCAGAATCACCGGTTCGTCCGAGGCAATTCCCTCTTCTCCCACACCGGCAAGGATCCGCGCCACACGCCTCGAAATATCGAGTACATCCGCGCTTCTCGCTTTCATATAATCATCATCCATGGAAGCGAACATTTCCGCGAAACGGTCTCCCGTCGTGCTCACCGCATACGCCGCGTTCACCTTCGTATCCAGGATCTCCTGTCTGATGGCATCCAGATAATCGCCGTCATCCAGCATCATCCGATGCACGTCAAAGATCATGGCCTGTTCTTCCCCGGCCTCTTTCACCGCTTTCTCATAAAGAGCGTCCAGCTGTTCACAGGCCTTCTGTTTTGCCTCTTCAAATCTCCGGATTTCCGCTTCCGCGTCCTCCACCTTATCCTCTGTCAGCACAAATTCCTTTTTGCGGTACAGATATATCTTGCCTACCGCTATCCCTTTTAATACGCTTTTGCCAAAACATTTTAACATCGCACTCTTTCCTCCGCCTTTGTCTCTATTTTTCTATTTCCAGACAGGCATCGCCCGGCATCACATGAATCCCTGTTTTGCCCGTTACGCTGGAAAAATCCGTTGTATTACAGATGATCATCGGCGTAATACAGTCATAACCTTCTGCCTTTATCGCATCAAGATCCGCTTCTATGAGGACATCGCCCTTTTTCACCTTCTGGCCGGCCTGCGCCCTGATCTGAAAATGTCTGCCTTCCAGCTTCACCGTATCCAGACCGATATGAATCAGCACCTCCGCTCCTTCCGGAGTGGTGAGCGCCACTGCATGCCCTGTCGGGAACACCGTTCCCACCTCGCCGTCAGCAGGCGCACAGATCGTTCCCTTAGACGGGATAATGGCCACTCCCTTTCCCAGGATCTCCCCGCTGAAGGTGGGGTCATTCACCTGAGACAGCGGAACGCATTCCCCTTCTGCCGGTGAACCGAGCACAATCGCTTTTTTCTTCATAAAATCAAATAAACCCATACAACAATCCTCCCATTCTCCCTTTCTGCTCTGTCAAATCAAAGCCTGTTTCAGCCAAAGCGTCAGATAAATTCGTTCTTCCTCTGTCATTTCACACTGATATTTCTGTCTCACAAAATCCTGTATCTTTCCGGCCGAAATATATTCCCTCCTGCAGTGCTGTCTGATAAATTTCTCAAAGGCCGAATCCCTCCGCCCGTTTTCCGGCGGCAGAAGCAGAAGCCGGTGCGCAAGGAACTTCAGATTGGACAGAAGACAGTCCCTGTGGTAGGAGCCCTCCTTTGGCAGAGGCAGTTCCTTTTCCAGAAGCAGCACCATATCCTGCAGCATATTCGTCATGGACCAGGCATCCCGTACCTTGATATCAAATTCCGCATCCACCAGATGAACGGCTATGGATGCCGCCTCATCGTCCGGAAGGCGCACACCGAGTCCTTCCTCAATCAGATCCAGCGCATGCATGCCGATTTCAAATTCTTCCGGATAAAATCTCTTGATCTCACGGTAAAGCGCATTGGAAAAATCCATTCCTTCACGGAACCGTCCGATCGCAAACCCGATATGGTCGGTCAGCGTCAGATAGACGCTCTGGCTCAGGCGGGTCTTCAGCCGTTCCTTCGCATGCGAAATAATATCGGCCGATAACCGGATATATTCCAGAGGCATATTTTCCAGCAAGTCTTCAAACCGTTCTCTGACGTCGCGGTTCTCCAGACGGAATATCTTATCAACGTCCTCTTCTCTGACAGGATCTCCGGGCTTCTTCTGAAACCCGATTCCCCGCCCCATAACAATAATTTCCTTATGGTCCCCATCCCACGAGGATATGACGTTATTATTGATCACTTTTCCAATAACCATACCGGCCCCCTCAGCCGACCGCTGTCCCCTCCCGGCATCGCCGGGCCAGAAAAAAACCAAATTCTATACACCATCCGGCAGATTCCCAGATGCATGCCGGAATCTGCCTGCGGTTATATAAAATCTGGTTTTGCCTGCCTGACAGTAACAATCCATCCTCTTTATGATGTAGTATCCCTCTACTTATAAATCAGCATATCAAACCTGCCAATAAATGTCAAGCAGATTAGGCGTTTTGTTCTGTCGCCACAGCTTATTTCTGTATCCTTTATGCATTTTATACATATTTTCATTATCCCGCGAATTATGTTATAATACCTCTCATAAACTATAACAATCAGATGAACAGGAGTTTTCATGAGAACGAAATCATTTTTACCTCTTACGGCCTGGGTCCTCGCCCTATCCCTTTTTCTCTCCGGCTGCTCCCTGTCCCCGGATGGCGGAGAAACACAATCAGCTCCGGAAACCGGAAGCGCAGAACAGTCCGTTTCGGAAAACAGCGGCGGGTCTTCCTCCTCTCAGTCCTCCCAGAATCAGACGCCACGCGATCTGTCCGGTCTGAAACTCTCCATCCTGGGAGACAGCATCTCCACCTTCGACGGTTATATTCCTACGGATTATAATATTTTTTATCCCGGGAGCGGAGATATCAGCACCGTAGAAAAGACCTGGTGGTGGCAGGTGATGAATGCAACGGGAATGGAGCTGAACGCCAACGCCTCTTCCTCCAACACCACCATCACCGGAGATTCTCTGGATACAACAGGCAGTGCGCCAGGCTGCAGCACGAAGCGGATGATCGATCTGACGCCGGGAGACGACGGTCCTGCCCCGGATATTCTTATTGTTTTCATGGGAACCAATGACTTCTTAAGAAGCGTGGAACTCGGTACCTTTACGGAACCGTCACCGCAGGATGAAGGCGTCGTTAATAACTTCTGCGACGCCTACGAGCTCATGATCCAGAAGCTCAATGCTCTGTATCCCAACGCGGAGATCTATTTCTGCACGCTTCTGGAAACCAACGCCGGCGATGTGGACGAATATCCACAGTCCTATCCTGCCACCAACAAAAACGGCAATACCATCGGTGATTTCAACGCGGAGATCACAACCATCGCTTCCGCGTACAGCTATCCGGTCATCGATGTGCATAACTGCGGCATCACCTATGAAACGCTGGATCAGTACACCAGCGACGGCGTACATCCGAATACCGAAGGTGCAAAACTGATTGCGGAATATGTTACCAACGCGCTTCTGTACTGATGCGCCGCCAAAACCGAATCAGAAAGGTCCTCCTCTGTCTTGACAAACTCCTTTTTGATATGATACCGTGTGAACAACAGATATCATACAAAAGGAGTTTTTACATATGAGAAAGTTTCTGAAGCCCTCTCTTCTGTCTGCGGCTCTGGCCCTGACCCTGGCCTTTGGCGCAGCCCCGCTTACTTCCCATGCTGCGGAAGCCGTTCCCGCCTCGCAGACTGCGGAAGCTGTTTCCGCCGCGCAGAGTGTGGACGCTGCTCCGATATCGGCCGTTGTTCCGGCCGTTGATGCTTCCACCGCGTCTCTTCCTTCCTCCACGGTTTCTCTGCAGGGAAAGAAGGTTTCCATACTGGGAGACAGTATCTCCACCTTCACGGGAACCATGCCTGCCGATTACAACATCTACTATCCGGAAAGCGGAGACATTCCGAACGCCGGACAGACCTGGTGGGGGCAGCTTCTTGCGAATACCGGCATGGTGCTTTGCCGCAACGCTTCTTCTGCCAATACGGATGTGACCGGTAATTCTCTTGCGCTGGACGGCTCCGCTCCCGGCTGCAGCATCCGCCGTATCGTTGATCTGAAGGGAACGGACGGCAGCAATCCGGATGTGATCATCATCTATATGGGAATCAACGACTTTGCCAGAAGCCGCACCCTGGGAAGCTTCACCTCTCCTGGCGTTCAGACGGAAGGTGAGGTTATGGTCTTCACCGATGCTTATGAGCTCATGCTTCAAAAAATAAAGGCGCTCTATCCCACAGCTTCCATCTACTGCTGCACCCTGCTGGAGCGTTGTGATCTGAATGGAAATACCGGCGCTCCCGCCGTGAATCTGAACGGAGATACGGTTGCTGATTTCAACACGCAGATCAAGGCTATCGCAAAGGCGTACGGCGCTTCTGTCATCGATTTTTACAACTGCGGTATTAACTATACCAACCTGAGCCTGTTCACGGTGGACGGCATCCATCCCACCTGGATCGGTGCGGGCGTGCTCGGCCAGTGCGCAACGCAGGCGGTTCTTTCCTCTGTCGGCGCTTAAAAAAAGCCTTCTGAGAAAATAAATCATGGCCGAACCGGATATCCAAATTTTCCGGCAGCAATCAGATACCATAGATACAGCCGCAGCACCGGAAGTATTTCCGAATGCTGCGGCTGTCTGTTTTCATCTATTCTCATTCACTCCGAATTGCCGCCAGGGGGCTTAAGCGCATCGCCCTTAAGGAAGGGAAGAAGCCTGCCACCATGCCGACCAGTATGGCAAATACCAGGGAAACCAGGGCTAGCCAGGGCGGAATGTAGGAAAGCGTCATCATGTTTCCCATGCTCTGCACCACCCGGTTAATCACTACAGAAATACCGTAGCTGAATGCAAGGCCAACCACTCCGCCGATCAGGCCGATATAGCCCGCTTCCAGAAGGAACATCATCTGAATATTGCGCAGGTCGCAGCCCAGCACCTTCATGATGCCGATTTCCTTCGTCCGTTCATAGATGGACATCATCATAGTATTGGTGATGCCGATGGCGGCCACCAGCAGGGAAACCGCGCCGATTCCTCCCAGCACCAGCTGAATGTAGCGGTACTGGGTCTGTGTGGATTCTACCCACTCCGCATTGCTGGACGCCTGATAGCCCATGGCATTGATCGCATTCTGTACCTCCGCCACGTTCTCTATGCTGTCCACATCCACATAAATCTGGTTATAGAAGATTTCTTTATATGGCTTCCCGCTCTGCGTCGTAGGCTGTCCGGGAATCGCCTTGTTCTTGAAAATACGCTTCAGTTCCGTTTTCAGAGATTCAATTTCACAATACACATTATAGCTGAAGCTGTTCCATTCTTCGTCCCCTCCCGCCACAATACCGCTGGTATCGAACATATACCTTTTGGGCGGGGCAACCGTCGTTGTTCCTCCGCTGCCGGAACTTCCGGACCGGCTCTGATAATAGGCGTCCAGATCAAAAATGTAGAAAATCGGATCCTCCATCAGATCAATATCCGGAAGCTCTCCTTTTTCATAATAAGGGTAGGAGCCTGTGCTGGACACATAAAAGCTCTGAAGCGCCATATTCCCGTAAAAAAATTCCAGCGTTCCATCCTTTCCGTCCGGGTACCGCCCCTTGCCCACAGGAATCTTCATGGCATCAAACGCTTCCGCGCTCATTCCCTGCACGTAAACGTTGCTTTCATAAATGCCGCAGCGGGCAAGAACGCTCACATTCAGAATGGGAGAGACCATCTCCACATGCGGAAGCTGCCGGATCGTCTCCACCAGCGCATCGTCCAGGCGCTTTTCTTCCTCTGATGAATCCGAACTGCTCTCCGTCGCATTTATGGAATAATAACTGCCCGGCTCATACACCGTGATCGCAGTCAGACTTCCATAGGACTCCATCTGTTCCATGGAGGACTTATTCAGCCCGAGTCCCAGAGAAACCATCACGACGATGGAGGCGACGCCGATGGTCACCCCCAGCACAGTCAGAATCGTACGGATCTTCCGCTTCAGAAGGCTGCTGCTGCTCAATCTGAGCAAATCCAAAAATTTCATAAATTTATACCCGTACCAATAATATCAAATTTATTTATCGTCTCCCAGTCCGTTCAGGAAATCGTCCTCCTGTTTCAGAGCCGCCGCCTTTTTCTTCTTCTTTCGGATAACCACAATCACAATGATCACAATCACTGCAACTGCCGCCGCAGCGATTCCCGCAATCAGTCCCACATTCGGTCCCGATGTTTCTTCTGGCATCATATCCTCCGGGATCACCGGTTCTTCATAAACCTCCTCATAGACGTCCAGCACAAACTCCCGTTCAAAGCTCACCGGATTGCCGGATTCATCTTCAAAGGTAATCAGCGCCTTTACCGTTCCATTGGGAGAAGGAGCCGTAGCCGTCAGCATGGAATCCACGTTGGCCGTCTCTCCGGGCTTCAGCGTGCCGAGGAAGGTATCTCCTCCTTCCACGGAATCTCCCTCATATTTCACCTGAAGGTTGTAGAAAGTGGTTTTTCCCATGTTGTAAATGCTGAACATGACGTTGGACTGGTTCCCTACGGACAGGCTCGCGGGCATCACCTGAATATCTCCCGTATCATACCGCGCTTCCTGCAGCACGGGAATGGAAACCTTCGCCTCATCGGTCAGGTCAATCTCCTTTCCCGCGTCATATTTCATCTTGACGGTGAGCACATAGGGCTTCTGGGACAGATCCGTTTTCGCCGTCATCTCAATATTGATGTCAAATTCACTTCCGGGCGCGATTGAGTCCGTATACACCGAGCTGGAACCCGAGGTGGGAAGGAACACCGCATAGGTAGTGTTCGCCTCTGTACCGCTCTCCACAGCCTCCATATCGAACAGAACGTTGGTAACGGCCTGCTCCTGGGAAGTGTTTTTCACATGGATCGTCACGGTAAAGGTATCGCCTGCATAGACCTCGCCCGGATTCGTTTCAAAACCGGTTACGATGATTCTGGGCTTGGATTCCACCGCAGAGGTATCTCCGCCGATATGTCCTGCGCCGGGCTTCCCTTCCGTATAAACATAGACCGTCAGTGTCACCGGCTCTTCGCAGCGGACGCCCTCCTTCGTGTACCACACCTCGAAAGGCAGCGGATAATATCCGGTCAGCACGTCCTCTCTGACCGTAAACTGCCAGGTCAGCTCTCTTCTCGCGAACATTCCCGCCTCATAATTGCCCCCGAAGGGATTTCCGGGAATTTCAGCGAAGGACTGTCCATATCCTGTGGCTGACGGTTCAAAGGGCCAGACGGCCACATCATTGGACACCACCGGATTCACCACCAGATCTGTCAGCTCTTCACTGCCCAGATTGATGATGGGAAGCACGATGGACACCTGCTGTCCGTAACTGACCGAAGGGGTTTCCCAGTTGTCTCCCACCGCCAGGAATTCCGTGGTCGGCGTGGTTACGGACACATCCGGCACCACGGCGTCCAGCTTTCCCTTCATCTCGGAAACGTAGCTCCACAGCTCGCTGACCGACAGCTCCGTATTGGCGATGTAATAATAAGCGCTGTAAAGCGTATCGTTCAGCTTCTGGAGCGTATACTCGTCCGGATTCGTCCGCTTCAGAATGCTGTCCACATGATATTTCAGCTGCGCATCCGCCTCCGCCCGGTCGTCATCCGTAATCACACGGTCAGAGGAGCGCTCCACCGTCTCCACTTCATTGCCGCTGGTGGCATACACCGTCTGCGTTCCTACCACGGGCTGCGCCAGCACCAGCAGCGCAGCGGCAGCTGCCACACAGCTTCTGAAAATTCCCCTCATTTTTCTTCTGTTCATTTTCTCTTTCCTTCCTGTCGCCTTTGGCGGCCTTTTAAATTCTCTTTATTCTTCCGCCGCTTCCGGCTTCTTTTCCTTCCTGTTATCCTCGATCTGCACGATCTGCCCGTCTATGATATGAAAAATACGGTCTGCGAACCCGGCGAGATAATTGTCATGCGTCACCATCACCAGCGTCTGCTTCTGTTCTCTCACCACCCGCTGCATCAGCTCCATCACATCCTTTGACGTATGGGAATCCAGATTGCCGGTGGGCTCATCCGCGAAAATAATCTCCGGATTCACCACCAGTGCCCGGGCGATGCCCACTCTCTGCTGCTGTCCGCCGGACATCTGGGTGGGTCTGTGTTTCTTATGGTCCTTCAGTCCCACCAGATCCAGAAGCCTGGAAGCCCGCTTCAGCCGGATATCCTTATCCACGCCCTGGAAGGTGAGCGGAAGCGCCACATTTTCCACAGCGTTCATGGTTCCAAGCAGGTTGAACGACTGAAAAATAAAGCCGATATGCTCCCGCCGAAACCGGACGAGCTGATTCTCCGTTTTGTTTTCCATATGTTCACCGGCGATGATAATTTCGCCCCTGGTGGGCTTTTCCAGACCGGCAAGCATGTTTAGCAGGGTAGATTTGCCGGAACCGGACGTTCCGACAATGGAGCAGAATTCTCCCTTATAGATTTCCAGGTTCACGCCGTTTAGCGCCTTTACATAGCTGTCGCCAACCCGGTATAGCTTATACAGATTCTTCACCTGTATGACAGGTTTTTCCTTTGTTTCCATTCTTGCCTCTCAATTCTGACATTTTCAGCCGGAAACGCTGCCGCCCGGCCGGTGTCATACACTCACAGGGGATATTATATCACACCGTATCATAAATGCCTAATTAAGAATTTTTAAAGATTTCTTCTTGTCTTGCTTCCGAAGTTATGCTATTATTATAAACGGTTCTGACAGAGCCTCTTCTGACAGAATCTGACATTGCCGATGTGGCGGAATTGGCAGACGCACCGCACTCAAAATGCGGCGGGAAACCATGCCGGTTCGAGTCCGGCCATCGGCACTTCAAAGGCGGAAGCATTTCAAACACCTGAAAGCTTCCGCCTTTTTCGTATTCTTTTTCATGGCAGCCTGCCTTCTCCCTGTTCTTATTCTGTTACAGTTCACTCGTCCGCCAGAACCAGGCAGATGTCGCGCTTGCACGAACAGATGACTGGCTCTGAGCGGACGAAGGGAGCGCCCGTTTTAATGAGCAAGAAATCGCCAACGGCGATTTCTCGTAGCTGCGAAGCAGCGGAGAGCGCGCAGCGCGGCTTTGCGAATGGCGCGGAGTGAACTGTAACCTTATTCTCAACTCCGGATACTTTTCTCCTGCGCCTCCTCTTGACATTCCATATGCTCTAGTGTACTATTCAACTATGTCAATGGTGCATTTGGCATTTCTGTACCATCGGAGATGTCAGAACAGTCGAAAAAGGAAAAGAAATGGATTACGCTGCAGAAATCCCCATCTATCTCCAGGTGATTCGGGATCTGGAGAAAAAAATCATACAGGGAAAACTGAAGCCCGGCGACAGGCTTCCTTCCGGCCGGGAACTGGCCGTGCTTTATAAAATCAATCAGAACACCGCCGCGCGCATTTACCGGGAGCTGGAGGATATGGGATACTGTTTCACCCGGCGCGGCATCGGAACCTTTGTTTCAGAGGATGAGGCGGTTTTCCGGACGCTGAAGCAGGAACGGGCGGACCAGCTTCTTGGCAGCTTCATGGAGGAAATGAAGGAGCTCGGTTTTGAAAAGAAGGATATCCTTTCCATGGTATCCGGATATTTATGAGGAAAAGGAGAACAGCTATGTTGGAATGTATCGCGCTCGGCAGACGTTATGGAAGAAAAACGGCAGTTTCTGATCTGAATCTCATGCTGGATGCCGGAAAGATCCATGTCCTTCTGGGAGAAAACGGCAGCGGTAAAACCACTTTCCTGAAAATGGCCGCCGGTCTTTTAAAACCATCCCGGGGACAGATCCTTTTTCAGGGCCATCCCCTCTCCTGGCGGGACCGGGCGAAAATATCCTGGCTGTCCACGGAATCCGTTTTCTACGATTATATGCGCGTTTCGGATGTGGAACAGTATTATGCCGACTTCTTTCCGGATTTTGACCGGGAACGTTTTTTTATCCTCACGCAGAAGCTGGGGCTTACGGACAATCCGAAGGTACGGAATCTTTCCAGCGGAAGCGGCGATGTTTCTGCCTGAACTCGGAATCAGCTGGATCGATCTGGTTCAGGACGCAGCAACCGCTATTCTGCTCTGGCTCCAGATTGTGATGAGCGGCTTTTTCGCCGTTCTGCTTGCCCGGACCGTGCTGGCAGATTCCAGATATGGCGGACTTCTATCCTTCCTGCTGTTCTGGCTCGTCAATCTCGCCTGCGGCCTGGGGTATCAGGCGGCCAGCGGCCTTTCCATCCTGTCCGGACTTCCGCCTGCGGGCTGGTATGCCTTCGACGTGATCTACTACCTGGGCCTCGACCTTCTCTTCTTTCTGCTGACCGTCGTTCTCGCGGACAGAAAGCTGAGTCCGTAAGCAATCTGATCGGGTATATCCCTATTCTTTACATGGAATTAACCCAAACCTGGCAGAATCCCCCGTTCCGTTTCGCTACAATGAAGAAAAAGGCCGGTCTGCCGCCCGTCGGCTGCTTTCCGGCCGGAAACTCACAGCGAAACGGAGGGAACAATCCATGGAAGAAAACAAAGGCCGCATCCATCTGTCCCGGATCCTGTTCGGGCTGCTGGTTCTTTTTTCCGCAGGCGTCTGGGCTGCCTGCATTGGACTGACGCTGTTTCATTAAAAATATTCGAGATCCATCGTTCCGGCAGATTCTCCGCACAGAACAGGCCGGACATCTTCCGCAAAAAACCGCCTGAACTCCTTCCTTTCAGAGGATTCCAGGCGGTTTTTCTTACGCATTCCAGTCAAATTTATTGTAAATATCAAAGCAGTCAAAGGTGGCGAAGTAGTCCTTTGGGGTCTCCGCCCGGCGGATGAGCTGCACCTCGCCGTTTTCCTTCAGAAGAAGCTCTGCAGAACGGAGCTTTCCGTTGTAGTTGTAGCCCATGGAGAAGCCGTGAGCCCCCGTATCGTGGATGGCGAGATAGTCTCCCACCTCGACCTCGGGAAGCATCCGGTCGATGGCGAACTTGTCGTTGTTTTCGCACAGAGAGCCGGTTACGTCGTACTTGTGATCGCAGGGCTCATTTTCTTTTCCCAGCACGGTGATATGATGGTATGCGCCGTACATGGCGGGACGCATCAGGTTTACAGCGCAGGCGTCGCAGCCCAAGTATTCCTTATGGGTATGCTTTTCGTGAATCACCTTTGTGACCAGATGTCCGTAGGGTCCCATCATGAAACGGCCCAGCTCGGTGTAGATTGCCACGTCTCCCATACCTGCCGGGATGAGAATTTCCTCATAAGCATGCTTCACGCCGTCCGCGATTTCAAAGATATCGTTTGCTTCCTGATCCGGGCGGTAGGGGATCCCGATGCCGCCGGACAGGTTGATGAAGCGGATATCCGCGCCGGTCTGTTCCTTCAGCTCCACGGCCAGCTCAAACAGCTCCTTCGCCAGCATGGGATAATAGGCGTTGGTCACCGTATTGCTCGCCAGGAAGGCGTGAATACCGAAATGCTTCACGCCTTTTTCCTTCAGAATGCGGAAGCCCTCGAACATCTGCTCCGTGGTGAAGCCGTACTTGGCATCTCCGGGGTTGTCCATGATGCTGTTGCTGATCTTGAACACGCCGCCGGGATTATAACGGCAGCTCAAGGTCTCCGGGAGCTTTCCCAGGATTTTCTCCAGAAAATCAATGTGGGTAATGTCGTCCAGGTTGATGGTGGCACCGATTTTGGCCGCATAGGCAAACTCTTCCGCAGGTGTGTCATTGGAAGAGAACATGATGTCCTCCCCCTTCACGCCCATGGCCTCTGCCAGCATCAGTTCTGTCATGGAGGAGCAGTCGCAGCCGCAGCCATAATCCCTCAGGATATCGATCAGGAAGGGATTGGGAGTGGCCTTCACCGCAAAAAACTCCTTATAGCCCGGATTCCAGGAAAATGCCTGCTTCAGCTTCTTTGCATTTTCCCGGATGCCCTTTTCATCGTAAATATGAAAGGGGGTAGGGTACGTTTTTACAATTTCTTCGATCTGTTCCTTTGTCACAAATGGCTTTTTCTGCATCATCATGCTTCTCCTTTTGTCTTCTTTTTCTTTCCCGTCAGCTCTATCAGTTTAATTTCGTTGCGCATGGCTTCCTTCAGGGCGTCTACAAATACCCGCTGTCCGGAATACAGGCAGATGTCCTGACGGCTTCCGGTGAGCTCTCCCGTCAGAACATAACGGGAATCGGCGATCAGGCGCACCTGATTCTCCTTTCCTTCCGTCCGGTAAAAGACCGCGCCCTTCAGTCCGTCCGGCTCTCTGTCAGACAGCAGAACTACCTTGGTTTTCTTCGCAAGCAGGGCGGAAAGCTCCGGCACAAAGCGGGAGATCCGCTCGGAGGAGGCCGCGAGATAGACCCGCTTTCCCGCTTCTTCCATCATGTGGTGCATCTTATCCAGAATCTGCTGCTCCCCGACGATGGTAATATAGCCTTCGCTGGGCTGGCTGGCCTTTGGCATATTCTGCTCCAGCCATGCCTTCGCCTCGGAAAGTGCCCTGAGCTTGTTGTCACACAGCTCCCCGACCGGAACCGCCATATAACGGCTGCTGCTGCCCTCCAACAGATAGGCTGCCCCCTTCTCCGCAAGGCCCGCCAGCGCATTATACACATTGGACCGGGAAATCCCGGTGAGCTTGGCCGCTTCATATCCGGTCAGCGTGCCGTTTTTGTACAGGCACAGATAGATGGACGCCTCCTGCCTGGTCAGCCCAAAGGCCGTCAGCTTTTCCACAAAAATCATATCGTCCATACGTGTTCCTCTCTCCTGCTGTGTTACCGTTCATCATGCGATCAGCAATCCGGCTGTTTCTCATATCTTTAGTAGTGTTTTACAGGAACACTATACTAGGCGGGAATGGGTTTGTCAATTGGAAATCCATGAAGAAATTGAGAAAAAAAACCGAAAAGCCTCTGCTTGCTGTATCTTTCCGGCAAATGGCCGTTCACGGAAGGATATCGGCCGCTTACCGGTCCTGTCATACAAAAAGAATGGCCCTGCCGCACAGACGCTGCGGCAGAGCCGACGGAAATTGCTTCAGAATCCCTTCCCGGAAGGAATCCGCTTTATCAGATCAGTCCCGCCACCCGCGGCAGCCACAGGGATATGGCCGGGATGTAGGTCACCAGGAGCAGGCCGATCAGAATCGCGATGTAATACTGAAGCATGTACGGCATGACCTTTGAAAGCGTGGTCCTGCCCACCTTGATGGAAACGAACAGGGTATTGCCAACGGGCGGCGTGATGTTTCCGATGCACAGGTTATATACCAGAATCAGGCCAAACTGCACAGGATCCATTCCAAAGGTCTGAACGACCGGAAGGAACAGAGGGGTGAAAATCAGGATGGCCGGGGTCACGTCCATAAAGGTTCCCGCGATCAGCAGGATCACATTCATGATCAGCAGAATGATGATCGGATTGTGCGTCAGTCCCAGCAGCGCCTCCGAAATGGCCTGCGGAATCTGGGTAAAGGACATCACCCAGCCGAGAATATTGGATACGCCGATCAGGAATACGACCATGCCGCTCATCTTGACGCTCTCCACCACGATGTTCCAGAAGGATTTCCATGTGATGTTCCGGTAGCAGATGCCCAGAATCAGCGCGTAGACAACCGCGATGGCGGAGCCTTCCGTAGCGGTGAAGATTCCGCCGATGATGCCGCCGATTACCACGACGATCAGGGAAAGCGCCGGGAGGGCGCGGAGCGTACAGACACCCAGATTCTTCCAGTCAAACTTTCCGGGAAGGCCTTTATATCCCTTTTTCTTCGCGATCAAGATGGCCACCACCATACAGCAGACCGCCCAGAGAATGCCCGGCACATATCCCGCCATGAACAGTGCTGCGACGGAGGTTCCTCCTGCCGCAAGGGAGTAGGTGATCAGCGCATTGGAGGGCGGAATCAGAAGTCCCGCCGGGGCGGACGCGCCGTTTGTCGCCGCACACAGCGCCTTATCATAGCCCTGCTCCTCTTCTCCCTTCTCCACCATGCTTCCCACCGCAGCCGCAGCCGCAGAGGCCGAACCGGAAATCGCGCCGAACAGCGCGTTCGCTCCCACATTGGTCACCAGCAGCGCGCCGGGCAGCTTTCCGAGAATCGCCATTACGAAATCAACCAGCCGTTTTGCGATTCCGCCCTGATTCATCAGATTTCCCGCCAGGATGAAAAACGGAATGGCCGTCAGGCTGAACTTGCTCATGCCCACGAAAATACGCTGCGCGCCCGTCACAACGGATACATCCAGCGGTACCGTCTGCAGAATACAGACCAGCGAGGAAATACCGATGGCGTAGGAAATCGGCACCCCGATGATCAAAAGGACCGCCAGAATCACAAGAATAATCAACAACGACTGTATTGCCATATTCTATCACTCCTCCTTTTTCCCCTCATCCTTCCCTCTGCTGATGTCGATAATATTCAGCACGGTATAGGCCATGTTCAGCACGCCGCACAGAGGAAGCACAATATAGAAAATACCGACGGGAACGCCCAAAGAGGACGTCATCTGTCCCATTGCAAGATTGGTGATCTGAATTCCTCCGTATACCAGAATAACCGCACAGAACGCGAAGGCAATCAGCTCTCCGAAAATGGCAAATACCTTCTGCGCGCCCTTCCCCATCCGTTCCACGATGATGGGAATGTTCATATGCCCCCTCTCTCCCGTCACCAGAGATGCCCCCAGAAGGCTGGCCCAGGCAAACAGATAGGAAACCAGCTCCTCAGACCAGGACGAAGGATTCTGCAGAACGTAACGGGTGAATACCTGCCAGCAGGTCAGCACTACCATGGCGATAAAGCTGATTCCCGCCAACGCATTCAGGATTTTATTCAGGATATTTCTCAACGCTTTCATTCCCCGCTCCCCCCTTGTGTTTCTTCCGCCGGATACATCTCGTTATAGGCCTGGATCGCTTCGTAGATCGGCGCCAGATCCGGGTACTTCTCCAGCATTTCGTCATGCATGGGCAGGCAGGCCTCCTGGAACGGCGTCGTATCCGGATAGAGGAAGGTCACGCCCTGCTCGTTCGCGGCCCGGTCCTTCGCATTTTCCACGGCCTTCACCCATTCCTCCCGCTGCACCTGATTCACCAGCGCAAATCCCTCGTCAAAGATGGCACGTTCCTCACTGCTTAAGCCTTCCAGGAAATCGTTGTTTCCGATCAGGATGTCGGGAATCATTTGATGCATATCATAGGAATAATATTTGCACACATCCCCGTGTCCATTGTCCGTCAGCGCCATTTCATTGTTCTCCGCGCCGTCAATGATGTGGGACTGAAGCGAGGTATATACCTCCCCGAAGCCCATCGGCGTGGCAGAACCGCCAAGGCGCTCCATCATTTCCACGTTGGTGGGAGACTGCTGTACCCGGATCTTCAGCCCCTTGAGATCCTCCAACGTCTCGATGGGCGTATTCACGGTGTAAAAATTTCTTGTGCCCGCATCCAGCCAGGTCACCGCCTCAAAACCCGCCTGTCTGGTGGATTCAAAAATGGGGCCGGTGATGCTTTCATCGTCCATGGAAGCGTGATAGGCTTCGCTGGATACGAACAGATAGGGCAGATTGAACAGCGTATAATTTTCGCTGAAGGTTTCCAGCAGGGAATTGGACGCCACGCAGAAATTGATGGCTCCGGTCTGCGTCAGCTGTACCATTTCGTTCTGGGAGCCCAGCAGCTCACTGGGGAAAACCTCCACATCGTATTTGTCCCCGAGCTCGCTTTCGATGTACTCTTCAAAAGCCAGAAGCGCAATATGCGTCGGATGATTGGTGGACTGATTGTGTCCGATCCGGACGATCTGCCTGCCGTCCTCAGCGGATGAACCACAGCCCGCCAGCGTGCACGCCGACAGCACAAATGCCAGCAGCAGCGCACAGACGCGCTTTTTTTCCTTCCGTTTCATATATCCCTCACTCCCCTCAGAAATTTATTTCCGGCTATGATTCCAAACGGCCTTTTCACAGGCTTCAAACAGCCCGTTCAGGTAAGCCGCCCCAAGCGCCCGGTCATAGAGTCCGTATCCGGGCTTGCCCGTCTCTCCCCAGATCATGCGCCCGTGATCCGGCCGGACATACCCGTCGAAGCCCGTCTCCACCAGCGCCTTTACGATCTCATACATATCCAGCGAACCGCAGGAGGAAAGGTGCGCCCGCTCCTCGAATGAACCATCCTCCATCACCTTGACATTGCGCATGTGCATGAAGCCGATTTTTCCTCTGGCGGAATATTTTCTCACAAGCTCCGGAATATCGTTGAATTTCGCACAGCCAAGGGAACCCGTGCAGAAGCACAGCGTATTGGAAGGGGAATCCACGATTGACAGATAACGGTCCAGATTCTCTTCGCAGGTGATCACCCGGGGCAGCCCGAAAATCGGATAGGGCGGATCATCCGGATGAAGGGCCATGACCACGCCGCATTCCTCGGCCACCGGAATCACCTTCTTCAGGAATATCTCAATATTCTTCCAAAGCCCCTCTTCTCCCAGTTCTCCATAAGCCTGGATCAGTCCGCGAACCTCCTCCTGTGTGTAGCTGGCATCCCAGCCGGGCAGATGGATATCGTCCTTCAGCGGATCCAGTCCCTTCATCTGCTCCCAGTACATCACCAGACTGGTAGAGCCGTCCGCCGCCTTCTTATCCAGCTGGGTTCTTGTCCAGTCAAAGACCGGCATGAAATTATAGGTCACGCACTTCACACCGTATTTCGCACAGCGCCTCACATTCTCACAGTACGCTTCCAGATGCGCGTCTCTCTTCTCCGTTCCCAGCTTGATGTCCTCGGACACCGGAATGGATTCCACCACGTCAAACACCAGACCGTGCGCCTCGCAGTCCGCCTTCATCTTCGCCAGAGATTCCTCCGGCCAGACCTCACCCGGCTTCACGTCATACACTGCGGACACGATTGAACGCATTCCCGGAATCTGCGAAATGTATTCCAGAGAAATCGGATCCGAATCCCCATACCACCGAAACGACATTTTCATCACTTCACCTCTTTCCGCCGCCTTTGGGCGGCATTTTATTCAGAGAAGAAGCACGTGAGTGCTTCTTCCAGGAAGACGGCAGCGCCGTCTTCCGCCTCTCTTTCCGCCGCCGTCAGGCGGCATTTTATGTAGTTTGTCCACTTACACCATTAACTTTTCACAGATCGGAAAACAGAATAAACGATCACCCGGTACGGTGCGAAATGGGATTCCTGCTTTTTTACCCGTAGAAAAAACACTGACATACGGATAGAATGACAGCTTCTGATCACCGAACCGTATTCAGCAATGCTTCATAAAGTCGGCAACAACATGAGAATTTTTGAGAGTAATATAATCAGCGTAATTATGCGGGGCGCGGCGGGAGCAATCCCCTATACAAACCATTATGCTATTTTTATAATGCAATATTCTCAACTCGCATTAAATATGTTATATTTATACATATAACTATACACATCAAAGCAATATCTTGTCAAGTTGATAAGATTTTTCATTGTATTTCATTCTTTATATGGCTATTTTATTCAAGTTTCTTTTTATCCTGTTATTCCATTCCGCTTAAGGCAAGGACATGAGCATCACAAAAATTTGACAGGCTGTGGTCCGCCATTTCATAATTTTCAAATCAAAAACGTGCCTTCGTAACCAAACATAACATTTTGGGTTTGTCAAGGTTGGTGGAACTTTCAAAATCCAGGGGTATAATGAGGTCAGGAGGTGTGAAAAGTATGAAAATGCAAAAAAATAATATTGCCTGTAATCTGACCACACTGCGCCAGCTTAATAAATTTTCTCAGGAAGAGGTTGCAGAGCGGATTGGCGTTTCCCGACAGGCCGTTGCGAAATGGGAAGCCGGGGATTCACTTAGATAAAGATACCACACCATTCCCACGCTGACTTTTGCTCAACCGATACAGCCGGAGGGCTGGATAACAAGAAAAGGCGGTATGCGCCCCGTGGAGGGGTAGCGTACTGCCTTTTCTTGTGGGGGTTTCCAAAGGGGGCAA
>UQVK01000004.1 GCA_900544445.1 uncultured Lachnospiraceae bacterium | reverse complement strand
TTTAAGGAGGGAAATCCCAACCCCACGGGAACGCCGGAGGAGATCCTGGCGGCCGGACAGCGGATGTATGAGGAGCTGTCCCCGGAGACAAAGGAATTTTTTGACTTCATGATGGAGAACGGTCTGTTTGATGTGCTTGGCCGCAAGGACAAGAGAGTGGGCGGATATATGACCTATTTTCCGCTGTATCACGCGCCGTTCATCTTCGCCAACTTTAACGGAACCAGCGGGGACGTGGATGTAATCACCCATGAATGCGGCCATGCCTTCCAGGGCTATCTTTCCGGAAAGGATCCCATTCGGGAGCATGCGGACATCACCATGGAGACGGCGGAATGCCATTCCATGTCCATGGAATTTTTCACGGAAAGATGGATGGAATGGTTCTTCGGGGACGGAGCTGACGCCTATCGGGAAATGCATTTTGAGGACGCCTGCATGTTCATCCCCTACGGCTGTATGGTGGATGAGTTCCAGCATATCGTCTATGAGAATCCCGAACTGACGCCCGAGGAAAGAAAGGCGGCGTGGAGCAGACTGGAGAAGGAATATAAGCCTCATCTGGATTATGAGGGAGATCCCTTCTTCGGAGAGGGAGGCTACTGGCAGCAGCAGCACCATATCTACAGCTTCCCCTTCTATTATATCGACTATGTAATCGCGCAGACCGTGGCCTTCGAGTATAAACTGTGGATGGATGAGGACTATGAGGCCGCCTGGAAGAGCTATCTGAAGCTCTGCAGGCTTTCCGCCTCCGATTTCTTCACCAGCATGATACCCGAAGTGGGGCTGAAGCTTCCCTTTGAAGAGGGCTGCATGAAGGAAATGGCGGAAAAACTGGAAAAGAAGCTGGACAGAAAGGCGTAGACGAAAAGGATCGGCGCTCATGAATTATATTGTACTGGATCTGGAATGGAATCAGGGGAATGAGGAAAAAGAAAAGCAGAGAAAGGATATCCCTTTCGAGATCATAGAGATCGGCGCAATCAAGCTGGATGGCCGGATGGAGTTTGGCGGCAGCTTTCATGAGGTCGTAAAGCCGCAGGTCTATCAGGAAATGCACCGGATGACAAGGCAGCTGCTCCATATGGACATGGAACAGCTGCAGGAGGGAGATTTCTTTCCGGGCGTTTGCAGGCGATTTCTTTCCTGGTGCAGTGCGCCGGCGCAGGGGGATGCAGACGAGGAACCGGCGCAGAACGATCTGGCGGAAACGACGTCCGTGCCGTATCTGTTCGCCACCTGGGGGCCGCAGGATCTGACGGAGCTGCAGAGGAACATGCGGTTTTACGGAATGGAGCCTCTCGGCAGCGGACCGGTGAAGTTTTATGATATCCAGAAACTGTTCAGCATCGCCTTTGAGGATAAAAAAATCCGTCGGAATCTGGAATATGCCGTGGATTATCTGAAAATCCCAAAGGACGGCGCCTTTCATCGCGCCCTGAGCGACGCTTATTATGCAGCGGGCGTATTGCAGCAGATTAAGGATCCGCAGGTGCTTCAGAAGGTTTCCTTCGACACCTTTCAGGTGCCGCAGAGCCGGAAGGATGAGGTCCGCATCGTATTTGACGATTATGCCAAGTATATTTCCAGGCGTTTCGACGATAAGGCTCAGCTGCTTACGGACAGAGAGGTGGCCAGCACAAAATGCTATATCTGCCGCCGGAACCTGAAACGGAAGATCAAATGGTTCACTCCAAACGGTAAGCATTATTACAGTCTTTCCTTCTGCAACCAGCACGGCTATATGAAGGGAAAAATCCGCATCCGCAGGACAGAAGACGACGGGGTTTACGCGGTGAAGACCACGAAGTTTATTTCGGAAGAAGACGCGGCGGAGCTTTTCCACAGGAGGGACGCGGCGAAGGGGCAGAAGAAGGTGAAGAAGAGATAGGGAGGGACGGATCAGATGCTCTCCCATAAATTTTCCTTTGGCAGTAACGTGAAGCAGTATTCGATAAATTCCAGCATATTTGTTTCTTTGATGCCCCGGATTTTGTGAGCAAATGTTTTTACCTGATTGATGCTGTCTGCGCTTACCGCACCCGTATGTATGGGAAAAATTTTGCTGTAATAGCTGCCTTTATCTGAACTGGGAATCCGTTTGACCATAATTCCGGATTTGAGCATGACGTCTTCCAGATTTTCAATATTGTATATGGGTACAATATATTCCTTCAGGGGATGTCCTGAAGATAATTCGCCGGAGATGTACTTCTGTTTTATGCTTTCTTCGCAGTCATCTGTATCCATGATGATAAAAAGCTTAAAGTTTTTCAGACACCGGTTCTTTTTATCATATTCAACTGAGTATTCATCGGAAAATGCTTTTAATGAGTGGAATGTTTTCTTTTTAAGGAAGGCCGGAAGCCCATTGATCTGTATACTGCTTTTTCCTTTATCCCTGGAAATGATTTTTACGGGAAGATGCAGATTCGTATAGATATATTGTGTTAAAATAAGTTCTGATTTTCCATGCACAAGTACGGCGCATCTGGTGTAGTTTAAGGAGGGAGGAGCCATGATTATTCCCCTCCCTTCTCTTCGGATTCATCTTCCGTCAGTTCCTGAAGGATGGAATCATAATCCACCGTATCAATCATGGGAACACCGCCGAATAAACCCTTAAGATACATGGTTCGCGGATTATTGGTACCCTGAATTCTGGTAAACTGATCCAGGCTCTTTACATCCTTATTCCCCTGATAATCCACGTTAATGACATAGGCAGATTTGGGGTTGATGGTTTCCAGCATATAGGTATTGTGGGTGGTAATAATCAGCTGCCCCGTTATATGATCAACCATGGATTTCAGGATATTTTTAAGCAGCAGATCATGAATGCCGTTATCTATTTCATCGTATACAACCGTTACGCCGCAGAAGGCGCCGAGAAGGGAATGGATGATTTCGAGAATATGCCGCGTGCCTGCGGATTCCTGCTGAAAATCTATATTTCGAATCCTGCCGCCGATCATTTTTTTGGCGTACAGGGTATAGGAGATGGCATTTCCTTCATACTGCTTTTCATAATAAACTTCCTTAATGTCCGCATAAAGCTGGGTGAGAAGGTCATTAAGAATCCGTTCTGATCGGTTCAGGACAGCTTCGTCGTTCTTACGGATTTTCCCTCTGTCCAGTTTCTTTAAAATATTGGACGGTTTTCCTGCCTCAATTTCGCTGCCGGATAAAGAAGTCATTTTATAATGAACGGTCATTTCCTGAAGCATGGTCAGAACATCGAAAAGAAACGGAAGATAGCTGTCTTTGATATACTGTTCATTTTTCTCAGTTTTTTCCCTGTTCAGGATGCTCAGAAAGGTATGCTTTCCCCAGTATTTATCAATTTCATCACGGATTTCAGAGGCTGCCTTTGGGGATGTAAACAACTTACCTGAGAAACTTTTCTGAATCCTTCCATCTTGGTTGGAAAGTTCAAATAAGGTTCCACTCTGCCTGCCGGTAAAATAGTAAAGCTTTTCATAAGTAATTTTATCAGTAAAACGAATGGTATAACAGCCTTCATGATCATTGTATCGAAAGCCATATTCCACGTCTGTTTCTTCTTCACATTCAACCATACGGCAGTCATTTGTGGTTATTGAAAAATTCTGAAAATTGACAGATTTAGATGAAAGAGCAAGACTATATTGTAATATTCTTCGAATGGAATCTGATTCTTCAGAAAAATCTGTCGGGATTTTGGAGAGTGGAAAAAATGGATTAATACTCCGCCGCAGAAAATCAATACTGCGCACAAAGTTTGATTTTCCGCTGCCATTTTCTCCATATATTGCAACAAATTTTTTGGAGCCTTTTCGGCCGTTTCGGAAATCGAATGTTACGTCCCGAAACGACATGAAATTTTTGAGTCTGATGTAAGTGAACATTCTATTTCCTCCATATCTGAATTTATCTTACTATTTTAGTTGTAAAAAGTCAATCACATTGTTAAAAATGATATTTTTTATATCATTATATGGAATGTTTATCAAAATTATTTAAAAACAGAGGATATATCAGTTATTACGGATTTTACGCCGGACAGACAAGGAGGGGATACCCCCGGAGAATTCTGGTCTTTTCAAAGACCAGATTCGTCGCGGGAACATCTCCTCCTTAACCTTTTCTTAAAGTAAAGAAAATAAGTATAATCCTTGTAACGTGGAACAGGGAGAAAAATTCTTAACATCGGTCATTTTCTCTCTGTAATATCTCTAGTCATCAGTTGGCGACAATCGCGAAGGCACCCATACAGGTCGTCTGGATAGTGATTGTATTTGCATTTGTATCTAAGTCGGGTAAAATAATCAGCTGGCCTGCTTCGTCAACACAGAGAATGGAGAAAGTTTTATTCTCTTGTACAGCCCATTCAGGAAGTGCCATTGTAATTTCAATCGGAGTCTGTACAGTTTTTACGCTCTGACAATCGTTCCCTGTGAAGTGATACATATCCACATCTACCATGGAGATCATATTTCTGCCAATAAGCTCAGCTGCTTCAGAAAAAATATCCTGTTCCAGTCTGTTACGATTATCGCAGACATATAAGGAAATTTTTTCATTTTCAGTAGTGGCGGTGGAAATACCGGCCGCCGTACATACGGCCTCATAAGGTGTTTTGACGGCAAGACCGTCGATCGCATCCGCAGAGTATACGCCATTTACAGTAGAAACAACGTTGGTATTTCCGATGTTTACTACATTTTTGGGCTCTTCAGGTACAACCTCTTCGGGTTCTTCATTGTTATTATCTTCCGTACTGCTGTTGTAAGAATCTTCATTCTGATTGTCGGAACTATCATCTGGAGATGTTTCCGGTTCCGTTTCTTCACTCACCTTGAAGCTGAAGGCAAAAAAGTTTCCGTCCCCATATTTGTCAGAAGGAATATTAAACTGGAAAGTCTGTTCACCATTGCTCACAGTGATGGAACTGATCCAGAAAGTATAATGTGCCGTAGGTGTCTGGGGAATAATTGTTACAGAATGATTCTCATTGATGGTATAGTTATCATCAGTATATTCTCCAACGGATATGGAGAAATCAATAATTTCGGCTTCTGCCCACTCGGAGGTAAAAGTTGGAATGGCAGTGATATCGTTAAATGTAAAGTCCTCACCTACTTTTCCGCTTACCTCAATAATGCCCTGAGGGGATGAATAAAGAGCAGTGATAACATCGTCAAGTTTAGGGGTAGTCTCTTCCGCAGAGGTTTCTTCTTCCTGTTGTACCGGGGCGCTGGTTTCCGCATAAACGGTCATGCTGCATGCCATCATGGCAGTACATAATAACGCTGCAAAAAATTTTCTTTTCATAGAATCTGCATTCCTTTCCTGACTGTATTTTTCATAAAGGCAGATATATCAGAGTGTCTGAAATAATTTTGCCGTGCAGTCTGAAAAGCCCCCTCCTTAATAAGCTGTTTTTTACTGCTTTGCAATGTTGCCGTTAGACACAGCTATATTATAGCCTTTTTCTTTCTAATATTCAAGAATATAAAATTCTGAATATTGATAAAAACGACGTAACAAGCTCATTCTTTCTTCAGCACAGAGTGGGCAATCGTCCGATTGTGATATCTGCATGTGAAAAGAAAACGTTGAGAAAAGGAGAACCTCTCAGAACCCCTCCGGATCCTTCCGGGAATACCGGTCATAATCGATAGTTTCATGGGTGTGGCGTCTTTTCCGCCGCTTCCGGTCCTTTCGCTGACTGGAAAAGCTGTAGTTGCGAAGCAGGGTAATCAGCCAGACCAGGAAATTCAGCAGAAGATAGGAGGATATTACACCGATGAGTACCATTCGTACATTGATGTAGATCCGGCTGGTGGAAGGATCCACATTGGAAGATTCCGTGTCTCCTGTGCTGCCGGAAGCCGAATCCCCAACGGAATTGGCGGAAACCTGGTCTACCACCCGGACCGTGGCGCTGCCTACATATACACCGTTATAGGTGAAGGAAATCTCCGCGACCGCATCCTCGTCCTCCAGATCATCATAGGAGAGCGTGGACTGTGTGTCCTCATATTCCGCTGTATTCGGCAGGATGATGGAATCGGCAGAATCGATGGAAAGAAGAGGAGAGGAACTGCCGAATACATCAGCGTCTGCCTCAAAGAAAAGCTCATTTCCCACCGTGTAACGACTGTCCGCATCGGCCACATTCACCATGTGAAAGCTGCTGAATCCATAGTTAAACAGCTCGATCGTATCCGTGAACTGGGAAGGAGACTCTTCCTTCATGACCACGCAGATGAGCTTCATGCCATCCTTCTGGGCGCAGGACACCAGGGTCTGACGGGCTTCCGAGGTGTAGCCCGTCTTGCTGCCCACCAGATACTCGTAGGCATACGATTTGCCGGGAAGAAGCTGATTCCGGCAGGTGATGAGAAGCTCCTCGCTGACGGTATCAGATCGGGGAATGGTATAGGTTGATGTTCCGGATATCTTGGAAAGCAGATCGTTTGAGAAAAAAGCCTTCGCAATCAGCGCCATATCATGAGCGGAGGTATAATGATTTTCATCAAAAATTCCGTTGGCATTAGCAAAATGAGAATCCACACAGCCAAGTTCTGCCGCGCGTTCATTCATCAGTTCTGCAAAGGCATCCACACTTCCGCTGACATGCTCCGCAAGAGCATTTGCCACTTCATTGGCGGAGCCGACAAGAAGTCCGTAAAGGGACTGCTCTACTGTGATCTGTTCTCCGGCCTTGATGCCGATGTTGGAATCCGTCTGCCAGTTGATGCTGTTTACCGCTTCGTTGGAATAAGTCACCATTTCATCCAGCGGACACTGTTCCATGACGATCAGAGCAGTCAGAATCTTGGTGATGCTGGCAGGATAGAGCTGCTCATGGATATTTTTTTCATACAGAATTGCGCCGGTTTCCGCATCCATGAGAATGGCGGACTGTGCGCTGATGGCCGGGCCTGCGGGCCAGTTTTCCCATTCGTTGGACTCCACGGTCATTTCTCTGCGCGCTTCCGCCTGCGCGTCATAATCGGTTCCGGTTTCTTCGGCGGGCGCTGCCAAAACGGAACAGGGAACGAGCGCAGACAACAGGAAGACAGCACAGAAAGCGGAAATGATGGAGGCTGCCCGTCTGTGGAAAACAGATCCATGTAAATTTATCGTTTTATTAGAAAAATGTATTCTCAATTTTTTCATTCCTTCTTTTGCGATCACAACGGTTTACAGATATCATACACTATCCCGGCTCTGTTTTTAAGGGAATTCAAAAAAAATTCAGATTTTCTTTTTCTTTTGCTGCGGGATCTGGTAAAATGAGACAAAAAAGGCGGCAGGAATATCTGCCGAGGACAGGAGAAAGGAAAGAAAGATGAGACTGAAAAATGTTCCGGGCTCCAGAGAAGCGATTGCGGAGAGCCGTTTTGTCATACATGATCCGCAGGAGCATGCGGGAAGCTGGTCGGAGGCGTTCGGACGGACAGCGCCGCTGCATATTGAGATCGGCATGGGCAAGGGCAGATTCCTCATGGAAATGGCCGCCCTTCATCCGGAGATCAACTATATCGGAATTGAGAAATATTCCAGCGTGCTGATCCGGGCCATTCAGAAGATGGAGAAACGGGAGCTTCCCAATGTTCGCTTTATCCGTATGGATGCGGAAGAAATCACGGAGGTGTTCGGGCCGGGAGAGGTGGAACGTATTTATCTGAATTTTTCCGATCCCTGGCCGAAGGACCGGCATGCAAAGAGGCGGCTTCCGTCCAGACAGTTCCTGGCCAGATATGAAAAAATTCTGAAGCCGGAAGGGACGATCGAGTTCAAGACGGACAACCGGCCGTTGTTTGAATTCGCGCTGGAGGAGCTTGAGCCTGCTGGATGGAAAACGCGGGAAGTAACATTTGATCTGCATGCGGATGAACGGCTGGCGCGGGGGAATGTAATGACAGAATACGAAGAGCGTTTTTCAGCGGCGGGTAATCCCATCTGCAAATACATCATTGAAAAAGGAAACATGGAGGGGACGGACTGAAAAGGAGCCTGAACGGGAAGAATGAGAGAGGGGAAGACGGTTGCTTCCCCTCCCGTTATTCGAACCAGCACAGAGCCATTTCCTTCAGGCCGGGAATAATTTTTTTGATTTCCAGATTGGTGGTGTTAATGCACAGATCATATCCTTCCGGAGCGCCCCATTTCCGGTCTGTGAGCAGCTTCTGATGTCTGGCGCGGCCCGCGTCGATCTGGCGGATTTTCTTTTCAAGCTCCCGGTCAGTGAGGTGTTCCTCGGCAGAAGCCCTCTCCCGGCAGCGTTTCACTTTCCATTCCATGTCGGCGTAGACAAACAGCCTCAGCGGATTGTATTTTTCAAGGATAATGCCGGAGCTTCGCCCCACCATCACGCAGTCGCCGCGCAGCGCCAGTTCTTTGATGATCTGCTGCTGCATGTTCAGCACCTTCAATTCATTTTCGGAAGTGGGATCGGAATAGAAATAAAAGGTATGGCCGAAGGTGATGGGCACATTGATGGTCAGTCCCTTTCTCAGCACATTTTCCACATACCCCTCGTCCAGATTGCATTTTTCGGCAATGGAAGACACAATTTCTCTGTCATAGTAGGCAAAGCCGAGCGCATCCGCCAGACGCTTTCCGAGCTCGCGGCCTCCGCTGCCAAACTCACGGCTGATGGTAATAATTCTCATAGAAATCCTCCTTCCCGTAGTCCGGTGCTGTTATTAAGTTGCTCTTCTTACCCTCAGCGTAGTCCTGTATGTGGGATTTGTCAATCGGTTTTTGGACGGAACCGGGCATCCGGAAATGAGTGGAAAACAGGAGGCATGCATGTGGATAACTTTGCCTTGCAAAGAAAGGGATTGTGTATTATGCTGGGAATACGGTATGAAGGCCGTTGATGAGACGGGAAGATAGAAGTCACTGAAAATAAAAGGCTGCGTGCAGCGGCGAAAGGAGAGGCATATGGAATATAAATTTACGTCGGAAAATTTTGAAGAAGAAGTGTTAAAGTCTGATAAGCCCGTACTGGTTGATTTTTACGCGGACTGGTGCGGCCCCTGCAAGATGATGGCGCCCGTGGTGGCACAGCTTGCGGATGAACTGGAAGGAAAGGCCAAGGTCGGAAAGCTGAACATCGACGACTGCATGGACATTGCAGGAAAATACCGTGTCATGAACATCCCCACCTTCCTCATCATCAGGAACGGCCAGGAGATGGAGCGGATCGTCGGAGCGGTTTCCAAGAACGAACTGCAGAAGAAGATCGAGCAGGCCATGGGCTGAGTATGGGGCAGGCGGATTGCCGCGGCCTGTGAACAGAAAAGACAACCGTTTCTCTTTCGGGAGGAGGGTTGTCTTTTTGTGAAATGCGGGCCGGTTTCGGGTGTCTGTTGATCAGCAGACGTCCGGAGACGGGGGCATAAAAAATAAAGCACACAGAAGGAAGGGGATTTATGGTACGCGCATTTGAAACGCACAAAATCAGAAAAACGCGGGAGCTTTCCGGAAGTCTGTGGGATTTTCAGACGCTTCCGGAGGAAGGGGATGCAGTGCGGCTGAAAACGCCGGTTCCGGGCTGCTGGCAGAGCGAGCCGGAAACTCTGACCTACCGGGGAAAAGCATGCTATGAAAGAAAATTTTCCGCATCAGGGAATATCCGGCTGGAATTCAAGGGGGTCAGCCATACAGCACAGGTCTATGTGGACGATCAAATGGCAGTGGAGCATTACAATGCATACACGCCGTTCTCTGCGGTGGTGAAGGACCTTCCGGCAGGAGAACATACCCTGAAGGTCTGCGTGGACAATTCCTTCGGGCCGGATTCTGCCCTGCATGTGCCGAACGACTATCAGACCTATGGAGGAATTACAAGACCTGTGGTGCTGGAAGAACTGGCGGAGCAGTATGTGGACGGACTGCATTTTACCCCGTATCTTCAGGAGGGACAGTGGTATGCTTCTGTGGAAGCATCGGTGGCAAATCTGTCGGAAAAATATTTTGAAGGCAGGCTGGAGCTGTATCTGGATGGAGAAGGGTTCGTATCCCTTTCCATTCATGCGGAGCCGGGAAAGACAGCTTCCTTTTCCACAGGAGAAATTGCATTCCCGCAGGCGGAGGCCTGGTGTCCGGAAAATCCCAGACTGTATCTTCTGTCTGCGGCTCTGTGCGCGCAGGACGGACAGCAGGTGGACGATCTGATTGACCGGGTGGGCTTCCGGGAGATAAAAACGGAAGGAAAGAATATTCTGCTGAACGGCCGGAAGCTGCGGATTAAGGGATTCTGCCGCCATGAAGACCATCCCCAGTTCGGCTGCAGCCTTCCCTATGCGGCCATGTGCCGGGATCTGGCGCTGATGCGCGATCTGGGAGCCAATTCGGTGCGTACCTCTCATTATCCCAATGATGAGCTGTTTCTGGATCTGTGCGACGAGACCGGAATGCTGGTATGGGAAGAAAATCACGCCAGAGGGCTTTCTGAAGAGGATATGCGTAACCCTAACTTTGAACGCCAGTGTGAGGACTGCATCCGGGAGATGATTGAGGCTCATTATAACCATCCTTCCATCTATATCTGGGGGATTTTGAATGAGTGCGCCAGCCATATGGAATACGGGAGAGAATGCTACAGGAAACAGCTTGAACTGATCCGCAGTCTGGATCAGAGCCGTCCCTGCTCCTTTGCAAGCTGCCAGTTCAAGACGGATATCTGTTTTGATCTGCCGGATGTGGTATCCTACAACATCTATCCTCAATGGTATCACGATACGCCGGTGGATGTTTATCTGAAGGATCTTTATGACTGGGTGCAGGGGGAAAGCGAAGGAAGCGGAAAGCCCTTCCTGATCACAGAAGTGGGCGCAGGCGCCATCTATGGCTACCGCACGCCAGAGAAGGTGAAATGGTCGGAGGAATATCAGGCGCAGGCACTGGAAAAGCAGCTTTCCGCCATCTTTTCCCAGGAAGGCTGCAGCGGCGTCTACATCTGGCAGTTCTGCGACTGCAGGGTGTGCGACAGCTGGTTCCATATCCGGCCAAGGACCATGAACAACAAGGGAATTGTGGACGAATACAGACGGCCGAAACTGGCCTATGAGGTTGTGAAGCGGATTTATCACAGCGTATAAAACAGAACGTCGCTATACGTTTTCGTACGGTCTGCGCAGTAAATGCGCAGACCTGGTTGAATAGTAACAACAGAACAATTAAGCAGGGAGGAAGAGATGGACCAGAAAACGGTTTTGATCGCTGGGGCATCCCGCGGTCTGGGGCTGAATTTTGCCAGAAAATATCTGGAAGAGGGATGGCGTGTGCTGGCTGGAGTGCGCGGCGACGGACACCCCGGAGAGAACAGCATTGGGGGATTGAAAATGAAATACCCGGACAGCCTGTATCCGCTCAGAATGGATCTGACGGATACGGCTTCCGTAGAGGAAGCGGCGAAGCAGGCAGGAGAGATCACGGAACGGATTGAACTTGTGATCAACAATGCCGGGATTCACGGACCGTCTTCCCGTGAGATACTGGAAGTGACGAATCTGGATGAATGCGCGGCGGTTTATGATGTGAACGCAGTAGGGCCGCTTCGTGTGGTCAAGGCGTTCCTTCCTCTGATAGCCGGAAACGGAGAGGGGATGATTGTCAATATTTCCTCCGAAAGCGGAAGCATTGGAACCGCACGCAGAGAAAAGGAATTTGACTATTGTATGTCAAAAGCCGCCCTGAACATGGCAACGAAGCTTCTGGACAATTATCTTTCTTCCCGCGGCATCCGTGTGATTGCCGTTCATCCCGGCTGGATGAGAACCGATATGGGAGGTCAGAACGCGGATCTGGATCCCTATGAGACGGCGGTACAGCTGGCAGATCTGTTTGACCGCATCGACAGAACGGACAGAACGCTGCTTTTCATGGACAATGAGGGAAAGGAGATTCCCTGGTAGGCCCGACAGCATCACTTGGAAAAGCCCATAAAGTGAAGATCATGGCTCCGGATTTTAAGAAAATTTCTTAGAACAAATCTTAGAACAGACAAAAAAGCGTCGAAGCGCAAAAAAAGAAATCCCCTGAAAGTATTGATTTCAGGGGATTTCTTGAAGTCGAAGCGACAGGATTTGAACCTGCGACCTCTGCGTCCCGAACGCAGCGCTCTACCAAACTGAGCCACGCTTCGCCATCCATTTATCAAGCTATTCAATAATACAAGAAAAATTTTGAAATGTCAATGGGTTTTAAAAATTTCTCAGGTTAATTCACCAGAGAAAATTTGGCTTGTCCGCATGCCAGAAAGATGCTACAATGCACATAAGCATAAATTTCTACATTTAAAGCCGTTCGGCTTTCGTCAGGACAGCATGTCTCCTGTCCTCTCTGACGTTTTTCAGAACTCTATGCTGAATTCTTTTTTACCCAATTACCCAACAACCATTATTACAGCAATATTATTGCGGTAATCGGCAGGAGCGTCTGAAGAATGGCTCCTGCCAGAACAGAAAGCGCTTTTGCGCTTTACATTGTACAGAAAGGAGCCTGCCTGTGAAAGAGGATGGAAAGACATTACAGGAAAAAAGCACACGCAAAAAAACCGGGCAAAGAAAAAAGCCACGAAAGAAAATCAGAAGCAATGGAAAAATTGCCGGACAGGGTATGAAAAAGGACTCTGCCACAACCCTGCTGTTTCAGGCAAACAACGAAAACTTTGCCGAGCTTTTTAACCGGACGCTGCTGGCCGATGAGCCAGTATCGTCGGAGGAGCTGGATGAAGAGAACATTAAGGAGACCGCTTATATCAGGGTAACAAAGAAGGGCGGCAAAACGACGCTGGTACAGTACCGGGATGTGGTAAAGGGCGTCAGAAACGAAAGGATTTTCGCTGTTCTCGGCATAGAACATCAGTCGGAGATCGATTATGCCATGCCATTCCGTGTGCTTGAGCTGGATTTCGTCAATTATGCCCGCCAGATGCAGATCATCCGGGAACGCCATAACGCGGAATGGAAAACGGAAGAGGGCCGCAGGCGCAGACCGCCCGGCGTTACGGCCGGGGAATATCTGGGCAGGTTTTTAAAGGCAGACCGGATCGTCCGCTGTGTGACGCTGGTGGTGTACTGGGGAGAGGAACCCTGGGACGGGCCGATTAGGCTGTCGGATCTTTTTGAAACGGGGACGGAAGCGCTGTGCGCGGTGCAGGTGGAGCTGAATCTGCTTGACGTCTGCCGGATGAGCGATGAGGAAATCTGCGGCTATGCGGGAGAACTGCGGACGGTATTCGGATTCCGGAAATATGCGGAAGATAAGGAAAAACTGGGAAGATTTATCATCAGTAACCGGGAGCACTTCAGCAACGTTTCCGAAACGGCAATGAACGCGCTGGAGGAACTGACGCACTCATCGGAGCTGACGAAAATCAGAACGCCGGAATATCAGACAACGGAAGGAGGATACAATATGTGCCGTGGAATTCAGGGAATGATTCAGGATGGAAAGATGGAAGGAAAAATGGAAGGAATCAGAGAAGGAGAAATGAAAAAGGCGAAGGAGATGTCAATTTCGCTTGCGAATATGGGGATGAGCGCAGATAAAATCGCCATGGCTGCCAGAGTCAGCGTGGGCCTTGTCAGGGAATGGCTTTCCGGTGAACGATAACGGGAAAAATCCGTTTCAGGTTATGCTGCGGAGTGGATTGGAATAAATGCCGGGGATTGCTTTTTGGCAGCCCCATTGTTATGATGGAATCACTGGAAAGGGTTCCTGGCCGGATCTCTTAGGGAGAGCGGCCGAAGCCGGATTTTCTATGAAAACGGAGCAGATTTCATGTATGGAAGAAAGGGATTTTCTTTTTTCCATATGTAAAAACAGCAGAAAAGGGGAAATCATGGAAATAAAAAGAAAGGATTCCGTCGGATATTGCATTTCGGATCAAATTTCAGATCAAAGAGAGGAAATCCGCAAAAAGGCGGCGTTCGTCGCGCCGGATGCAGACCTTTACGGGGATGTGACGGCGGGAGAGGATACCAGCTTCTGGTTCCATGCCGTGGTGCGGGCAGATGACGCGCCCGTTCTGATCGGACGGGGAAGCAATATTCAGGACAATGCGGTGGTTCATGTGGACGAGGGATTCCCGGTTCATATCGGAGAGGACGTGACCGTGGGGCATGGCGCGATCGTGCATGGCTGTACCATCGGGGACAGAACCCTGATCGGCATGGGAGCCGTGATCCTGAACGGAGCGGTGATCGGTTCGGACTGCGTGATTGGAGCAGGCGCGCTGGTCACGGGAAAATCGGTGATCCCGGACGGCTCCATGGTTCTGGGAAGCCCTGCCGTTGTGCGGCGTCCGGTTACGGAGGAGGAAAAGGCGGCCAGCCTGAGAAACGCCCGGCATTATGTGGAGGAAGGAAAAAAGTATGCAGCGTTCTTCCGAAAAGAAAACTGAGATCAGAGAGCGGCTTCTGGCCCTTGCGGAGCCGGAATATCAGACATTTTCCTCGTCCCTGCTTCCGGGCGTGGAAAATGTCCTTGGGGTGCGCCTCCCGAAGCTGAGAAAGCTGGCGGAGCAGCTTGCCGCCAAAGACTGGAAGGGCTATGCGGACAGCATTGCTCCGGATGGAGGAGACAGAAAGGAAGTCTTTTTTGAAGAAATCATGCTGAAGGGCTTCCTGATCGGCTATGCCCGCAGGCGGGCGAAAGCTCCCCTTTCGGAAATCCTTGCGGAGGCCAAAGATTTTCTGCCCCTGATCGATAACTGGTCTGTCTGCGACAGCTTCTGCAGCACGCTGAAAATCGCCCGGGAATATCCGGAAGAGGTATGGGATTTTCTCCTGCCCTATTTTCTGGCGGAGGAGGAGTTTCTCGTCCGCTTCGCCGTGGTCATGTCTCTGGATTACTATATAAATCCGGAATACATCGACAGGCTGTTTTCTTTATACGACAGCATCCGTCATCCGGCCTATTATGTGAAAATGGCCGTGGCCTGGGCGGTTTCCATGTGCTACGTGCGTTTCCCGCAGAAAACGGAAAGCTATCTCGCATCCTGTGCGCTGGACGATTTTACCTATAACCGGACGATTCAGAAAACGACCGAGTCCCGCTGTGTGGACGCCCAGACGAAGGCGCATCTGCGCTCGCTGAAACGCTGATGCTTTTTCGATGAAACGCTGACGCGTTTCATCTTTACACGGAAAATTCTTCCTTGAGCGTGGACAGGCAGAACAGCGTCTGGGTTTCCGCCACGCCGGGAAGATCCTTCATGGTGCAGGAGAGAAAGGTTTCCAGATCCTGCATGTCTTTTACAAGCACCTTCAGAAGATAGTCGGACGGCCCGGCGATGTGATGGCATTCCAGCACATTGGCAAGGGCCGTCACTTCGTCCTGGAAGGCTTCCAGATTCCTGGAGGTGTCGATTTTTACCAGCACAAAGACCAGAAGATTATAGCCGAGCTCGCAGGGGTTGATCCGCAGTGTGTACTTTTCGATCACGCCGCCCTGTTCCAGCTTGCGGATTCGTTCCGTGACGGCAGGAACGGAGAGGGCAACCTGCTTCGCGATTTCCGAGGCGCTTTCCCGGCTGTTTTCTTTTAATATGGAAAGAATCTTTTTGTCTGTTGCATCCATTTACAAAGCTCTCCTTTGGGTCAGCTTATAATAGAACATGTACTGCTGCAGAATTCCCGCATAACCTTCGTATCGGGAAAAGGGGAAACCATCCGGATAGAAGGCGGCCAGGATCTGCTTCATATGGGTGTCGATGGGGAAAGCCTCCACGTGATGCAGGGCGAACAGGCAGATGCAGTCCGCCACCTTTTTCCCGATGCCGTACTCCTTCAGCAAAAGCGCCAGCGCGTCTTCATAGGAGCTTTTCTGCAGCAGACCAAGCCATTCCCGGCCCTCCTGTCCCGCACAGCGCTGCGCCATCCGGAAAATATATTTGTCCCGGTAGCCAAGGCCCAGTCCGTCAAGGCCGTCCGGCCCGCCTTCCAGGACCGCTTCCGGAGAAGGGAAGGCGTGAACGCTTCCGTCCGTCAGGGAGTCATCCGGGCCGTCCGGGAAGGCATTCACGGAAATTTTTTCTCCATACCGTTCACAGAGCGCCTCCAGGCTCCGGCGGATCCGGGTAATGTTGTTGTTCTGGGAAACGAGAAAGCTGATGATGGTCTCCCACAGATCCTGCCGCAGGATCCGGATGCCATAGCCACAGCGGATGGCGGAGGTGAGGAAGGCATCCTCAGGATCCACTGACCGGCGGATCGCTTCATAATCCCGGTCCAGATCAAAATAGCTGTTCCAGAAGTCCGAAAAATCTTCTTCCGTGCAGGAAAAGGATACCCGCATCCGGTCTTCTGATTCCGGCTTCTGCCGGATGAGAACGGCATGATTCCCTGCTGCGGCGAGGAAGGTTTCGCCTGACGCGGAGAGAGGGCGGATACGGAACACCTGTCCCGAATCCATGATGGTTTTTATATCAAAATCTGTCAGAATTCTTTCGTACATATTAATCCTTATTCCGGAGCGTAACAAAGCATGGAGTTGTAAAAGTTTCGCTTTGCTGCGGCGGGGCGTTTTTCAGCGTGAGGTTTTATTTCCTTCTGCATCATTTGAAGCAGACAAAAAGGGGCGCAGACCGATACTATGAGGGCAGGATGCTACAGGGTGATGCTACAGGGTTTCCGAGGTGCACAGCGCAGCGAGCAGCGGAAGGTTGAGCACCTGGATCCGACAACGGCTGGTGGATATGATTCCCCGGCTTCGAAGCTCACCAAGGCCTCTCGTCAACTGTACACGGCTCAAGCCCAGCAGGCCGGCAAGCTCCTCCTGCGTCAGATCAATGCCGGCTTCTGAGACGGCGCATTCGGAAGGAGCGGCCGGAGACTCCGAAGAGATGGAAGGGTTGCCGGAAAGCAGATAGAGCAGGT
Source organism: uncultured Lachnospiraceae bacterium (assembly GCA_900544445.1). Taxonomy (GTDB): domain Bacteria; phylum Bacillota; class Clostridia; order Lachnospirales; family Lachnospiraceae; genus Eisenbergiella; species Eisenbergiella intestinigallinarum. The sequence goes on along the minus strand of UQVK01000004.1, from coordinate 75,203 downwards.
TGCAGATTTTCACCAGAGAGGAATTGTACTCCTGGTGTACCGCCTCAAACAGAAAGCGGTTGACATACATGGCATACCAGTTGACGACCTGCTCGCTGAGAGCCGTGTTGGTTTCAAACATTTCCTGAAACTGAGGGACAGTAAATTCCAGCGCCCGGATTTCGGTCAGCGCCGTGGTGACCAAAGAAAGCTCGATCCTGTAGTCCGTCCGGTGATAACCGGGAAAAACCGTGCCCGCACCGTGAAAGCTGATGATTTTTCTGCGCCCGCTTTCATGATCGGCATAATGGATGGCGGCGCCGGAAAGGAAGTAGTGGATTTTTTCGCAGGGGTGTCCGGGTTCCCAGAGGAAGTCTCCCTTCTGAAACGTTCTTTTTCTGTGCGGACGGGACAGAAAGTAGTCCTGGAACTGTCGAAAATCCTGAGAAAAGAAATACCGCGGCGTCAGCATGGCGTCACCTCACAATTCGTTATCGCGGAGCAGAAAGTGCCGGGCCGGAGTCTGCTCCGCCGCAATCATTGTACCATATGCGCCCGGATGATTTCAATCTGCGCAGCACTGGTTGAGTAGCAACCAAAACGTTTAAATATGGAGGTAAATATGCAGCATAAAGTGAAAGTAACCGTAATTGATAAAAAACTGTATCCCGAGCTTCAGGCTCAATATTGTGCGGATCCACAGTCCGGAGCCTGTCCCTGTTATCATGTGGGAGATGAATTCCTGTTTGAGCGTTATGCCGGAGCGGACGATTTCTGGCACATGGGGCTGAACACGCTGAAGCAGACCTCGTACACCGCGGAGGGAACGGCTGGCGGCAGTGCCTTTCCCCATTGCTCCGAGGCCTGGGATGCCATTGCCAGATACATCTACACCGGCCTGCAGGGCGGCGCCATCATGCGGGGATGGATGAAGGATGAGAGGGTCATGATCACCTGCTGTTCGGATGGGACGAGGCCCGTTATCTTCAAAATCGAACGGCTGGATTACCTGGCTGTGTACATCGATGGAGTCGCCGGCGAGAACTGCCGGGAAAGAATCAGGGAAGCGCTCACTTCGGTGAATGGCGTGACCGATGTGGTTTTCCGGGATGGATTTGCGGAGGTATTCGTGGATCAGAAGGTGGAGGAGCAGGCGGTGAAAGCGGCTGTTGAGGGCTGCGGTGACGTAATGGTTTTGAAAATGGAATGAGTGTCCGGCCTGCTGCTTCAACCTGCGGTTGAATCCATCGGAGCGGATTCTATGCAGCGGTTAGTGCATGGCGGCTTCAGACAGGATAAAATAGTCGCAGGACAGGAAAGCTGATTTGGCTGATTCCTGGAGAAAGGAGCGGAAATTATGCTGGATACGGAAAAAATCGGAGCTTTCATTGCGGAAAAAAGAAGGCAGCACGGCATGACACAGCAGCAGCTTGCGGGGCGGCTGAACATTTCCTTTCAGGCGGTATCCAAGTGGGAGAACGGTACCGCATGTCCCAACATTGAGCTGCTGGCAGAGCTTGCCGCCGTGCTGGGAGTGACGGCGGATGAACTTCTGGCGGGCAGGGAACGGGCGGAGGAAGGGCTTTCCTACAGCAGGGCTGGTGTGGACATCGCCTATACAGACGCCATGAAACGGGAGATGGCCGATGTACTGGAACGTGGAGACCGCCGGGTGTTGAACGGTCTGGGCGCTTTCGCATCCCTTTATGACATTGACTTTCCTGACATAAAGCATCCCGTTCTGGTGCTGAAATCCGAGGAGCCGGGGTCCAAACAGAAGCTTGCGGTGGAATACGGATATACGGAGTCGATCTGCCATGATATGATCAATCATCTGGTCAATGACATCATCGTGATGGGGGCAAAGCCTCTTGCCGTGCTGGATACCATTGTCTGCGGAAACGCAGAAAAGGATACGATTCATGCGCTGGTGAAGGGAATTTCCGATGCCTGCCGGGGAAATGAATGTTCCCTTGTGGGCGGAGAGACATCCATTCAGCCGCAGGTGGTGAATGCGGGAACTTACGTGCTCACCGCGAGCATTGCAGGGATTGTGGAAAAGGAGAGGATCATTGACGGGAGCGCAGTCCGGGAAGGGGATGTGGTTCTGGCAGCCGCATCCAATGGACTGCACACCAACGGATATTCTCTTGTCCGGCTGATGATGGAGCGGATGCCCCAGATCAAGCTGGAAAGGATCGAGGGCCTGACCTTCATCGAACAGATCATGAAGCCGCACATACCTTACTATAAAGCGGTGAAGGAAGCGGTGGAAAGGAAGCTTCTTCATGCCATGGCCCATATTACCGGAGGCGGAATAGCAGGCAATCTGTGTCGTGTGATTCCGGATGGCCTGACGGCCCGCATCGACCTTTCCCGCCTCAGGATTCCAGCCATTTTCCGCTATATCAGGGAACAGGGCGGAATCCGGGAGGATGAAATGCTTCGTACCTTTAATTGCGGTGTCGGTCTGGTGCTTGTGACAGGCCGGGAGCATGCGGAAGCCGTAAAGCGGCTGGTATCGCGGCAATGTGACTGCTATGAAATCGGAGAGATCGTTTCCGGACAGGAGAGGGTGAGGATGGAGGGAAGGATGAGCTGGTAGCTGGAAAATATGATATGCTAAATAAAGGAAAATGCCAGTCCGTACAGTCAGCTTAAGAAGAGGTGGAAAAAGGGCAGTATCTTACAAAAAATTATTTAAAATGCTCATTGATCTGGATATGAGAAAGAAGGACTTTCGTGAGTTTGTGGGTATCAGCTATTCTACCTTAAACAAACTTGAAAAAGGTGAAAACACAACCGTCGAAGTGTTGGAGCGGTTCTGTTTCAAACTCGGATGTGGGATTGAGGATATTATGGAGATTTTACCTGATAATCCTGTTCCAAAAGACGCAGAGTAATGTTGGGAGGTATCGCAATTCTATCGCATTGATTCAATATGCCAGAAGAATTGCCGCGAGTCAGATAAACCTCGTGCAGCTCATGACCTATTATGCGCTTGGACGCTGGATCGTGGAAGAACAGCAGTCGGGCGAACACCGAGCCGGGTATGGGAAAAAGGTCATTCAGACGCTCTCGAACAAATTGAATGCGGAGTTTGGGAAAGGATTTTCTGTAGATACGCTTGAAAATGCAAGAAAATTTTACCTGTGCTATCAGGAGCGAATTTCCGAAGCTGCATTTCGGAAATTCACCGAAGGAAAATCCGAAGCAGTGTTTCGGATTTTTGATGAGCCCATTCCCTTTACGCTATTGAATCGGCAATCATAGACAAACTGCAAAAATTTCTGCTGGAGCTGGGCAAAGGCTATCTGTTTGAGGCTCGTCAGAAGCGATTCACTTACGATGAAGAAAACTTCTATGTGGACCTTGTCTTCTATAATAGGTTATTGCGCTGCTATGTGCTGATTGATTTGAAAATTGACAAACTGACACATCAGGATTTGGGGCAGATGCAGATGTATGTCAATTACTATGATAGATATCAAAAGCTTCCGGATGAGAATCCGACCATCGGAATTTTGCTCTGTAAGGAGAAAAATGATGCCAATGTTCGAATGACTCTGCCGGAGAACAGCAATATTTTTGCATCGGAGTATAGCCTTTATCTTCCGGATAAGAAATTGCTACAAAAAAAGTTGCAAGAGTGGATTGAAGAAGAAACAGGAGGCGAAGACAAATGAAGCTGCAATTCAAGCGTATAACAAGAGGATGGTGAAGAAAATCGCCGTCGTTGCCAACATGATACAAGTAAACAGCGGCGGCGATTTTTGGCGTTTAGTCTGAGATTTGCACAACTTGATTTTGTCCCGAAGAATCTCTATATAGTCCAGTGCTCTGTTCCTGTCCTTCTAAATCTCCTCCCTCACCTGAAAAATATAAAACTTCAGATAATAGGACTCGTCCGCCGCCCAGAGAATGGGGTGGTCGCAGCACTGGGTGCCGAAATAGACCTGGCGGAGACGTTTGTGGGCGCCGTGGGCCGCTTCCCGGATGGTTTTGGCGAAAAGCTCCGGATCCATGAAATGGGAGCAGGAGCAGGTGACGAGAAAGCCTCCGTCCTCCACCAGCTTCAGGCCGCGCAGATTGATCTCCCGGTAGCCCTTCACCGCGTTTTTGATGGAATTGCGGGATTTGGTGAAGGCGGGAGGATCCAGAATGACCACGCCGTAGCGTTCCCCTTCGGCTTCCAGGAGGGGAAGCAGGTCGAAGACATCCGCGCAGGTGAAGTGTACCCGGTCCTGCAGGCCGTTCAGGCGGGCGTTTTCCTCCGCCATGTCGATGCCGGTCTGGGAAGCGTCCACGCCGAGAACCTCCGCTGCCCCGGCTTTTCCGGCGTTCAGTGCAAAGGAGCCGGTATGGGTGAAGCAGTCCAGCACCCGTTTCCCGGCGCAGATCGGATGGATGGCGGCCCGGTTGTTTTTCTGATCCAGGAAAAATCCGGTTTTTTGGCCGTCCTGCACGTCAACCAGATATTTCACGCCGTTTTCTTCGATCTGTACGCGGGTATCGAAGGGGTCCGAAAGAAAGCCCTTGAAGCGTTCCATGCCTTCCTGGAGGCGGACCTTGGCGTCGCTCCGTTCGTAGACGCCGCGTACCGGAATGCCGTCCTCAGCAAGCACCCGGCGCAGAATATCCAGGATCAGAGGCTTGAAGCGGTCGATGCCGAGCGCCAGGGATTCCACCACCAGCACGTCGGAAAACTTGTCCACCACCAGGCCGGGGAACCAGTCCGCTTCTCCGAAGATGATCCGGCAGCTTCCCGTATCCACCGTCTGCTTCCGGTATCCCCAGGCATCTCTTACCCGTTTTTCCCAGAAAGCATCGTCGATCACCGTATCCTTCCTGCGGGCAAGCAGACGCACCGTGATTTTGGAGCGCCGGTTGATGAAGCCTGTTCCCAGAAAGAAGCCGTCGAAGTCCAGCACATGGACCAGGCCGCCGTCCTGCACATTTTCATCCATGGAAGAAATTTCATTGTCATAAACCCACATGCCGCCCGCTTTCAGAGAGCGGCCTGCGCCCTTTTTCAGAGTGACGGTTCCGGTTATGGTATAGAGTGTATTCTGCATGCTTACCTCCAGTTGAAAGCGTTTTTTCCGTTTTCTTTTTCTGATTCTGCTTGTAAGTGTATCATATTTTCATTATAATTTACAGTATCACAATCAGAGCGGAAATACCGCTGAAATACAGTAGAACGGGGGTTTATAAACGCGTATGATTCTGGAAAAATACTATGAGAACCCGGAAATCCTGCATGTGGGATGTGAGGAAACGAGATGCTGGTATGTGCCTCTCGACGGACAGGAAAAGGAGACGGGGAGGCTCCTTTCCAGCGTGGACTGGAGGTTCGGATATTTTCCCTGCATCGAGGATGTTCCGGAATTTTACAAAAAGGATTTTGATGAGGAGAGCTTCGGCAGGCTGGAGGTACCTTCCTGCTGGCAGATGGCGGGCTTTGATCAGAAGCATTACACCAATACCCGTTATCCCTTTCCCTGTGATCCGCCCTATGTGCCGGACAACAATCCCTGCGGAGCCTATATCAAGGATTTTGATCTGGATAAAAATGAGACGAAGAAGGAGCAGTTCCTCTATTTCGAAGGAGTGGATTCCTGCTTTTATGTGTGGGTGAACGGAAAATTCGTGGGCTACAGCCAGGTTTCCCACAGCCCCAGCGAGTTCAACATCACGGGAAAGACGAAGACAGGAAGAAACCGTCTGGCCGTCCTGGTGCTGAAATGGTGTGACGGAAGCTATCTGGAGGATCAGGATAAATTCCGCATGTCCGGCATTTTCCGGGATGTGCATCTGCTCCTGCGCCCGAAGGAGAGGGTGCAGGATTACACGGTGACCACGCCTGTGGATTTTGAAAAGGACAGCGCGCAGGTCCGGATCCGGCTGGATGCGGTGGGAGCGCCGCAGGTGGAATGCTCCCTGTATGACGGGGAAACGCTGCTTGCACAGCAGGCGCCGGGCGCGGACGGAACGGTTTCCTTTACCGTGGAGCATCCGGTTCTGTGGAACGCGGAGGAGCCTTATCTTTATACGGTGAAAATCAGCACGCCGGAGGAAACGATCTGCCAGAAGGTGGGAATCCGTACCATCTCCATTCGAAACGGCGTGGTGCTGATCAATGAAAAGCCCGTGAAATTCAAGGGTGTCAACCGTCATGACAGCAGCCCGTTTACCGGAGCTGTGGTTTCGAGGGTGGACGCCATGTTCGACCTGCGCATCATGAAGGAGGCGAATATCAACGCCATCCGTACCAGCCATTATCCCAATGCGCCCTGGTTCCCGGAGCTGTGCAGCGAATACGGTTTTTATGTGATCGCGGAGGCGGATCTGGAATCCCATGGCGTGCAGGATCAGTACGGAGGCGGTACGGAGAAAACCTTCAGTCAGCTCGCGGAAGATCCTGCTTACAGAGAGGCTGTGATTGACCGCAGCCGGCGCAACGTGATCCGGGATAAGAACCAGTGCTGTGTCATTTTCTGGTCTCTGGGCAATGAGTCCGGCATGGGCACCAACATCGAGGAAGCGGGCCGCTGGGTGAAACAGTATGATCCCACCAGGCTGGTGCATTACGAGAGCTGCCATTTCCAGCCGGAAGGACATGTGAAGGATGAATCCATGCTGGATGTGGAGAGCCACATGTATGCTTCCACACAGCAGATTGACGAATATTTTGCTTCGCCCGGCGAGAAAAAGCCGTTCATCCAGTGCGAGTTCGTACACGCCATGGGAAACGGCCCCGGAGATATCGAGGATTACATGCAGCAGATCTACAAATACGACGGCTTCTGCGGCGGCTTTGTCTGGGAGTGGTGCGACCACGCCACCTATGAGGGAAGAGCGGAGGATGGCCGGGAGATGTACCACTACGGCGGAGACGCGGGAGAGTATCCTCATGACGGAAATTTCTGCATGGACGGCCTGGTGTTCCCGGACCGGAGACCCCATGAGGGGCTGTATGAGTGGAAAAACTGCATCCGTCCGGTGCGTGCCGAGCTGATCGACCGGAAAAAGGGAATCGTGCGTCTGCACAATATGCTGGATTTCAGAAACCTGAACGGCTATGTCCGGCTTCAGTATGAGATCAAAAAGGCGGGAGAACTGCTTTCCGAAGGCTCCGTTGACGTTTTGGACATTGCGCCCCATGGCTGCGGGGATATTCAGATCGACCTGCCCGGAAAGAAGGAGGAGGACTGCTTCCTTCTGCTCACTTATTACCAGGCGTCGAAGGATAAGCTGACCCAGACCGGCCATGTGATGGGATTTGATCAGATCGCGCTCTCCGAGCCGAAGGATAAGGAACTTCCCTTTGAAAAGCTTCCTGCAGCCGAAAAGGGCAGCGTGACGCTTACGGAAACTCCGTACGCGTTCTGCGTGTCAGGTTCGTCAGGAGAAAATTTCCATTACGAGTTCGGCAAAAAGGAGGGAAATTTCATCCGTATGGAAAAGAACGGGGAAGCCTGCATCACCGCTCCTGTGGAATGGAACGTCTGGCGGGCGCCCACGGACAACGACAGGAACATCGTTCTGGAATGGCGGAAGGCGGGGTATGACAGAAGCACGGTGAAGGTATACCGTACGGAAGCAAAGGTCCGCCAGAATGTGGCGACCATCACCTGCGACTTTTCCATTGCAGCTCCGGTGGTACAGCCTTTCCTGCGCCTGCATGCGGTATGGAGCATTAACGCGGAGGGACAGGTGAAGCTGGTTCTGGAAGGAAAACGCGACACGGTATTCCCGTTCCTTCCCAGATTCGGCCTGAAATTCTGCCTGCCGGTGACAACGGAGAACGGAGAAAAGGCGGAGGCGAAAGATGTTCCGGTGTCCTATTTCGGATACGGCCCGCATGAAAGCTATATTGACAAGCACAGAGCGAGCTATATGGATCTGTTTTCCACAACGGTGGGCGCGCTGCATCAGGATTACATCCGCCCGCAGGAGAACGGAAGCCATTATAACTGTTCCTTTGTGCAGGCCGGAGGCTTTATGGCGCAGGGAAAATATCCCTTCTCCTTTAACGCTTCCGAATACACGCCGGAGGAGCTGACCGAAAAGGCGCATAACTACGAGCTGGAAAAGGCCGGATGCGTGGTGGTATGCACCGATTACAAGATGAGCGGCGTGGGCTCCAATTCCTGCGGCCCGGCTCTTCTTGAGCAGTACCGGTTTGACGAAGAAGAATTCCAGTGGGAGATGCTGTATTCCTTTGACTGAAGGAGGCAGAATGAATATCAACTGGATGAATGAACTGATCTGGGTGATTCGCATTGTTGCGGCAACCCTGTGCGGAGCCTGCATCGGCTATGAGAGGGAAAATAACCTGAAAACGGCGGGCATCCGTACCCACTCCATTGTGGCCCTGACCTCCTGCCTGATGATGCTGGTAAGCAAATATGGCTTTGAGGACGTTCTGGGGGCGAATGTGAATCTGGATCCCTCCCGGATTGCGGCGGGAATCGTGACCGCCATCGGTTTTCTCGGCGCGGGCGTGATTTTCACCAGAAAGCTGACGGTCAGCGGCCTGACCACATCGGCGGGCCTCTGGGCCACCGTGGGCATCGGCGTGGCGATGGGAGGCGGCATGTACATCATCGCCGTTTTCGCCACGCTGCTGGTGCTCGGGCTGCAGTTTTTCTTTCACAGAAGCGCCCGTCTGGTCAGAAACGCCTCGGTGGAAAAGCTGACTCTGCGCGTCCGGCAGGACGCGGACGTTCAGGCGATCCTTTCGGACTGCATCGAGCTTTCAAGGGTGAGAGTGCAGAGCTTCAGCGCCGTGAAGCTTCCGGACGGCCTTCTGGAGATCAAGGTGCTTCTGGTGCTTCCGGAGGTCTATGAGATCCGGAAGATTCTCGCCGCGCTGAACGGGGCGGAGGAAATCGTGGCGGTGGAGGTCACGGCGGAAGGCTGAGCGGAGGCGGAAGGCTGAACAGAAGCGGAAGGACGGACCTGATGAGGCGGAAGGACAGACCTGTTGATTGAAAATAGAGAAAAATACAACCGGGAGTTGAGACGCTCCCGGTTGTTCTCTTACGCCTCCATTTTTTTCTGAAGAAGAATCTGCTACAATGAGGCCGATGAAAGAAAAGAACGGCCGGGTATGAACCGGCCAACGGATGCCGGAGGACGGCCGAAGGAGCGCTTCTCTGGTTCATACGGCCTGTGACAGCAGGATATGGAGGAAAGGAATGAAAAACATACTGTCAGAAAATATCGCACGGTTTCGCAGATCAAAAGGCTATACCCAGGAGGAGCTTGCCGGAAAGCTGAATCTTTCCCCGCAGGCTGTCTCCAAATGGGAAAACGCCCAGTCTCTTCCCGACATCACCCAGCTTCCCCGTCTTGCCGGACTGCTGGAAACGGATATTGATACCCTGATGGGCTATATTCCCGGGAAAAAGCAGATCACGCCCTATGAGGAACGCTATCAGACCGAGGGCTATTACTGGGGAACCCGGCCCAATGAAATGTGCCTGGAGTTACTGAAACGGATTTATCCGACGAGACCCATGCGCCTGCTGGAAATCGGCTGCGGAGAAGGGAAGGATGCGGTTTTTCTGGCAAAATGCGGCTATCAGGTCACGGCCTTTGACGCGACGGCTTCCGGAATCGAGAAGGCGAAGCGGCTGGCCGACATTCACCAGGTGGAAGTCAGCTTTTTTCAGGCCGATCTGCGCACCTTCCGGCTGGACGAAGAGTTCGACATCATCTACAGCTCCGGCGTGTTCCACCACATCCTTCCTGGCCTGCGCAGGGAGCTGATGGAAAATTATCTGTCGCATACCGCGCCGGGCGGCATGCACGCCATCAACGTTTTTGTGGAGAAGCCCTTCATTCCCGCCCCTCCGGATGAGGAAGCGGATGAAGAAAACTGGCAGAACTGGACTTCCGGGGAGTTGTTTACCTGGTACAGGGACTGGGTGATCGAGGACTGCCGGGAAGAAATTTTTGACTGCAACAGCAGCGGCATTCCGCACAAGCACTGCATGGATACCATTTTTGCAAGAAAACCCTTGCAGGACTGAAACGGCTTTTGAATGGAGGAAATCATGGAAGAGAAAAAGAAGGAAATTCTTTCAGCCGGAGGAATCTGGCTGGAGACGGAGCGGATGATTCTGCGGGATCACAGGTGGGAGGATCTGGAAAGCCATCACGGGCTGATTTCCGATCCGGACGCCATGTACTATCTGCCTGAGATCCTGACGCATCATCTGGAGGAATCCAGAATGGATCTGGAATCCTCGATTGAAGCCATCGGCAAACCGGACAGAAGGGAGTATTTCCTGCGGATGGAGGATAAGGAAACGGGCGAGCTGATCGGTGAGACAGGCTATACCGTGACGCAGGAGCATCCGGTGGGCAAGCTGGTGCACGCCGGCTATTTCAGCCGCAGAAAATTCTGGGGCCAGGGCTATATGACGGAGGCGTTCCGGGAGATTCTCCGTTTCGCCTTTGAAGAAAACAATGTTTTCCGCGTAACCACAGGCTGCGATCCGGAGAATAAGGGCTCGGAACGGGTGATGATTAAATGCGGCATGATCAGGGAAGCGGACATGAAGCAGAAGGTATGGATGGATGGCCGGATGCATGACCGCGTGGAGTACCGCATGCTGAAGGAGGAATGGAAAAGGCTTCGCCGGGGATAGAGGCGCGGGCCTGTTTTGACAATAAATCAGACGTCTGTAGCGACAGCGGTTTTAAACAAACAGGAGAATAAAAGAGGATATGATTGAAAGAAAACAGTACAGAGCCTGCCTGAAAGCGGGCTGGAAGCAGGAACAGCTGGAAGAAACGGCAAAAGCCGCCGCGGGAACCGCCCGTGAAGCAGTGGAGGCGGGAGATATTCTGACCGCATCTCTCTATCGATATCATGACATGTGTTTCCTGTATTATGAAGCGCTGAAGGAAAATATTGTCCCCACGGATTTCCTTGCCCCCCTCACCCCCCTTCTGGAAGAGTGGCCGGAAGAAAACGGGAAGACGCCCTGGGCGTACATGTATCACATTTTTCACCACAGCGTACCGGAAGACATATCGGAATGGACCAGGGAGCGTACAGAAGGAAAAAAACGGATCGGCCGCATCGCCTTTCTCTGGCCGGATAAGGTGTTTTCCTATGCCCGCTGGCATCAGGCCATCGTGGAGGAAGGCCTTTTGAAGGGGGATAAATACCAGTGTATCTCCCTGCATGAAAACATCCTGTTTTCCTATTTTGAGGAGCCCAGATTCAACGTGAATGTCAGAAAGGAGCCGGAACGGGAGTCAGAAGTGATCAAAGGCTGGATGGCTGCCGATCCGGAAAGCCATTTTGACCGCGTGAAGGCCGGCGGGGATAATTTCCTGATCATTGACCGGATTTTTTCAGTGGGCTAAGCCTGCTGCCAGTTACCGCGCGACCCGTGTGGCAGGTAACGAGGCAACGAAACATCCCTTGCAATCAGGCCGTTTTTTTGCTACCATAGGTACGGACAAAACAGTGATGACAGGACAGACGACCATCACTATAATAAAAATTCGGCTGAACTGAAAACAGAGGGATTTTGGACCAATATCCAATTTCTCTGAATCGAGGGCCGCCTGTCGGCAGCGAAGAAGAGAGGCGGAAAAAATCAGAGATTTTTTCCTGGAAATTGGACTTTCGTCCAATTTCTCTGAATCAAAAGCCGCCTGTCGGCGGCGGAGAAAAGAGGTAGAAATGAGCAGCGAAATCAGAGACATCAACCTGGCCGAATCCGGCGAACAGAAAATTGAATGGGTAAAGAGAAACTGCGACCTGCTTCGCATGCTGGAGGAAGAGTTCAGCCGGACGAAGCCCTTCGCAGGGAAAAAGATCACGCTTTCCGTACATCTGGAAGCCAAAACCGCATATCTGTGCAAGGTGCTGGCGGCAGGCGGGGCGGAAATGTATGTGACCGGCTCCAATCCGCTTTCCACGCAGGACGATGTGGCCGCGGCGCTGGTAAAGGCGGGGCTGGAAGTACATGCCTGGTATGGAGCGACAGAGGAGGAGTACAATGCGCACATCCGTGCCGCGCTGTCCGCGGGTCCCAACATCATCATCGATGACGGCGGCGACCTGGTGCACATGGTTCATACCGAGATGCGCGACCTGATTCCGAATATCCTTGGCGGCTGCGAGGAAACCACCACAGGCATCATCCGGCTGGAGGCCATGAATCGGGCCGGAGAACTGGAATTCCCCATGGTCCGTGTCAACAATGCGCAGTGCAAGCATTTCTTTGACAACAGATACGGTACGGGTCAGTCCGTATGGGACGGCATCAATCGTACCACAAATCTGATCGTGGCAGGTAAGATTGTGGTCGTAGCCGGCTACGGTTGGTGCGGTAAGGGAGTTTCCATGAGAGCGAAGGGGCTGGGAGCTAGGGTTATCGTGACGGAGATCGATCCCGTAAAGGCGATTGAGGCGGTAATGGACGGCTTCGATGTAATGCCCATGAAGGAAGCGGCAAAGCTGGGAGACTTCTTCGTGACCGTAACGGGCTGCGACAAGGTCATCGACGCGGAGGATTTCGTGGAGATGAAGGAAGGCGCCATCCTCTGCAATGCAGGCCACTTCGACTGCGAGATCGACATGACGGGACTTCGTGAAATGGCGGTCGAGACCAAAGAGATGAGAAGAAATATTCAGGGCTACAAGCTGCCCACCGGACAGTGGATCTGTGTTCTGGCAGAGGGACGTCTTGTGAACCTGGCGGCAGGAGACGGACATCCGGCGGAGATCATGGATATGAGCTTTGCGATTCAGGCGCTGTCTGCAAAATATCTGGTGGAGCACGGCAGAGAGCTGACCGAGAAGCTGATCGATGTTCCGGAGGAAATTGACCGGGAAGTTGCGGAAAGAAAGCTCCGCTTCCTTGGAAAGGAGATCGATACTCTTACGCCTGAGCAGGAGGCTTATCTGAATAAGTCGCTGGTGTAAACGGCGGGAAATAATAAGGGCTGCAGGAAATGGAAATCCTGCAGCTCTTTTTTTACCGGGGTATCAGTGCTTTTCCTCTGAAAAGGGAATCACCCCCATCCCCATTCCAACCCGGCCCCCTGTAAGCAGAAAGGCTTTCAGACTCTTCTGCAGGGAGGTATGTTCCGGATAGCTTTCGGTCCGGTCGCTGATCTCCCCGAATACGCGCTCTTCGGCCTGGCGGTAGGAGAAATCTTCCCCATAGAGCCGGAAGAAGGACTGAAAATTCAGAATATTGGAGGAGGGCGGCAGAATCCGATGGAGAGCAGGGGAAAGAAGCCAGGAATGGCAGTGCATCAGCCGGTATTCATTCCCTGCGAAAAAGGTCCGCGCCTGAGAGAGGGAAGAGGAGATCTGTTCCGGTTCCAGCTTTCCGTCCGCCGGGATATGTATTTCCAGTTTGCGTACTCCTTTTGGAAAGGAATATTCATCCGTCCGGATCGCTTCCTCCAGAACCCCGGGTTCATACTGAAGCCTTCCGAGCCTCACAAGGCGGCCCTTCAGAGAATTGAGGAGCCAGTCCCATTCCATAACGCCGGGGCGGCCGGTTTTCTGTATACAGGCCTGATACCAGAGGGTGAGATCACGCATGGTATCCAGATAGATTTGTTCGGAGATCCCTCTGGCGAGCCATGCTTCCCTTTGGGAAAAGGCATAAAGCGAAAACAGGCACAGAGCGGCTCCGTTGGGATCCGTTTCTGTCTTTAATGCCTGCAGACAGGCCTCTTCATCCTGTTCCAGAAGGCTGCAGAGCGTCTGCAGGCGTTCCTGCGGAAGGGCGGGGGAAAGGACACAGTCCCTCCCCGCCTCAGGCAGTCCGATTTCAGTCAGAAAATGTTCCAGTGTGCTCATCATCATATCCCCTCATCGGAAGCGCTCCCGGATTATTCTTCCCCTTTATAATATCTGCCATATCCGTCTGCTGCCAGAATAGCGGCATAAACCTTTTCGGGCGTAACTTCAAATGGCATGTTGTGGAGGGTGTCGCTTTCCGCGCAGGCGGCTGTAGCAACAGCCATGATTTTTTCTTCGGTCACCTCTTTGATGCCAAGTTCCGCCAGCGTTACAGGCAGCCCCACTTCAATACAGAAATCAATCACCTCTTCCAGCTCGTCCGTGGGAACATTTTCCAGAACCAGCTGGGTAATGGTGCCGAAGGCCACCTTTTCGCCGTGGTACATGTGGTGGCATTCCTCCAGAACGGTCAGGCCGTTGTGGATGGCATGTGCGCCCGCGAGACCGCCGCTTTCAAAGCCGATGCCGGACAGCAGGGTGTTTGCCTCAATGATTTTTTCCACGGCATTGGTGCAGACGCCGGCTTCCAGAGCCACCTTTGCCTTGACGCCTTCCTCCATCAGCGTGTCGAAGCACAGCTCAGCCAGAGCCATGGCGGCCAGGGTGCCGTGTCCTCCCGCACAGGTGAGGGCGTCCTTTGCCTGACAGGCGCGGGCCTCAAAATAGGTGGCAAGGGCGTCTCCCATTCCGGATACGGTGAGACGCACCGGAGACCTGGAGATGACCTGGGTGTCCATCAGCACCATGTTCGGATTGGCGGGCAGGAACAGATATTCCTCAAAAACGCCGTCCGGGGTGTAAATGACGGAAAGCGCGCTGCACGGCGCGTCCGTGGATGCGATGGTAGGGCAGATGATGACAGGCGTGTGTCTGTAGTAGGCGGCCGCCTTTGCGGTATCCAGGATCTTTCCGCCGCCCACGCCGATCACCAGGTCACAGCCTTCCTTTTCCATGATGCCTGTGAGACGGCCGATTTCGTCCTTGCAGCATTCCCCGTTGAAATAGTCAAACAGGATGGTGCAGTCCGTCCCTTCAAAGCTTTTCTCAATCATGCTTCCGGTTCTTTTGTATCCGGATGCGCTGATGAGAATCAGAGCTTTTTTCCCGTATTCCCCTGCGTAGCCTCCCAGCCGGGAAAGTTCTCCTGCTCCCTGCACATATCTGCCGGGACTGTTCAGAATGTTTGCCATGATGAAACCCTCCTTTTAATGAAATTTTGTTTATGGAAATCCGGGCTCAGTTATCCTTTCTGGCCCAGCGTTCCGGTACGTTCCGGCCTGCCAGCTCTTCCACCTGTCTGATCTGATTCCGGTAATAACGGTTCAGAAGCTTTCTGGTGGACGGCAGCATTTTCGAAGTATCCGTTTCCGGACGGGTGCACTGATCCATGGTCCAGTCATAAAACGCCATGAAATTCCGGAAAAATCCGGGACAGAAGCGTTTCATGTTAAGAAATTCAAAGGTCATATAGTAAGTTCCCTGAAGCAGGTACATGATTTTGGAACGAAAAGGAGAGGCCGCGCGGAAATTGGTCTCGTTGCTTTTCACGTTAAAGGTCATCTCCGGATCCTGAGGAATGTGCAGGAAATCCAGGATATCCTTCGTCACCAGCTCTTCGTCGCGGACGAACTCCTCAAAGAAGACGAATTTCATGTTTTCTCTGGGAAAATACCGCAGATATTCCTGAATGCAGTAAGCATAATTGCCTTGGGAAAAGCAGAGATATTTCATGCGGTGTCTCATGATTTCCTTCCGGCGGCGGGGATTGAAAAGGACGGAGCGGACATAGCTGTCAAAGGCTGCCGCATGTCCTCTTTTTTTGTCATCCGCCACCACCGACATGGGAAGGAAGCCGAGGGCGAGAAAATACTTGTAGGCGGAATAACAGCGGTCCGCCGGATCACGCATCATGAAAATCAGTTTGGTCTTCGGGGAAAAATCTTTTCCCAGCAAACGGGCGCAGCCGTTAAAGCCGAGCCCCGCGTTGATTTCTCCGGGATAGAGCGGAGAGGGCTGTCCGTCTGAACTTCGGGAAACGAAGACCTCAGCCTCCGGCTTCCAAACGGAGGAAACGTCTGTCTGCGCCGGAGCGGAAGCCGGGGAGATCTTTTTCTGAGCCGCCGCACTGTCTTCTTCTGTAGCAGAAGAGCCCGCAGCAGAAGAACCCGCAGCAGAAGCGCCTGCGGCGGCCGCGCTTCCCCGGCGGCCGGTGAGAAGTCCCACGTTCTCAGAGGCCCTGCGGCGTGCATCCGGCTCCATGCGTCCGGCTTCCTCCAGATGGCCGAAATATCTATTCCGGTACCAGTCGCGGCCCAGAATCCGCCGGACAAAGGGAACCCGGTAAAACATCGGCTCCTTCACGTCCTCCGTCAGATAAATATCGGAATGCTGTTTCAGCAGATCATACAGAGACGTGGTTCCGCATTTCTGAAATCCGATGCAGATGAACGACAGCTCCGTTTTGTTTCCTTTCATTCAGGCTCTCTCCTCATAATTCGTTATTGCCGGTTTGGGCAGTCCTCAGTTGGTCAGGTAGGGCGCAAGTTTCTCCAGAATTTCGGAGACACAGGTCTCCACGGTACGCCCGGTGGTGTCGATGGTAATGTCCGGGCTGGAAGGAATCTCATAGGGACTGCTGACTCCGGTGAAGTCGTGGATCTCGCCCCTGCGCGCTTTCCGGTAAAGCTGCTTGATGTCCCTGCGCTCACATTCCTCCAGAGGCGTGTTGACATAAACCTCTATGAAGGAATCACCGATGATTTTGCGTGCGTTATCCCGGTCTCTGTGGAACGGGGAGATGAAGGCGGTCAGCACGATCAGGCCGCCATCGTTCATCAGCTTTGCCACCTGAGCGATCCGGCGGATGTTCTCGATCCGGTCTTCCTCCGAGAAGCCCAGATCCCGGTTCAGCCCCAGACGGATATTGTCCCCATCCAGCACCATTGTATGCCTTCCCATGGCATAAAGCCGTTTTTCCAGAGCGTTGGCAAGCGTGGACTTTCCGGAACCGGACAGGCCCGTAAACCAGATGGTGAGAGGCTTCTGTCCCATATTTCTGGCGCGGGTTTCCCTGGTGAGGTCAAAGTTGTGCCAGAACAGATCTCCGTAGCCAGAGGTGATGGCTTTCACGGTTCCGCCCGCGCAGGTGTGGTTGGTGACCTGGTCGATCAGGATCAGGCCGCCCATGGGCTGGCTTTTTTCAAAGGTATCCAGAATGATCTTTTCCGCCGCAAGGATGCTGCAGACGCCAATCTCGTTCTTATAAAGCCGGTCGGCGGGAACGTGATGACCGCTGTGAATGTCCACTTTATACTGGATGTCCATGACGGTGGCGTTGATCATTTTGGTTCCCAGCTTCAGGATATAGTTGACGCCGGGCATCAGAGGGGACTCGTCCATCCACAGGAGCGTGGCGGTGAAGCTTTCCGAGATGGGATGTCCCTTTCCCTTCACCAGTACACAGCCTCTGGAAATGTCGATTTCCCGGCCCAGCTGAATGGTCACAGGCTGTCCTGCCACAGCCTCCTGCACTTCATCAAAGCCGTTCAGAATGCCGGTCACCGTGGCGGTTTCTCCCCTGGGAAGGCTGCGGATCTCGTCGCCCACCCTGACGCTTCCGCTCTCGATCTGGCCCTGGAAGCCACGGAAGGAGGAGTTGGGACGGCATACTCTCTGGACCGGCATGGTGAATTCCGCGCTGTCCGTGGAGGGAGCGATTTCAATCTGGTCCAGATATTCCAGGAGGGAAAGGCCGTTATACCAGGGCATCCGGTCGGAATGCTCCGTGATGTTGTCTCCGGCGGTGGCGGAAACGGGGATGATTGTGAGGCTGTTTAAGGGGAAGGGCTCCGTCATTTCATGGATGGTGCTTTCAATCTCCTTGAAACGCTGTCTGTCATATCCCACCATATCCATCTTGTTGATGGCGAATACCATGTCCCGGATTCCCATCAGATAGCAGATACGGGCGTGGCGTCTGGTCTGAATCTGAACGCCCTTGGAGGCGTCGATGAGGATGACGGCAAGCTGCGCAAAGGAAGCCGCCACGGCCATGTTCCTGGTGTATTCCTCATGTCCCGGAGCGTCGGCTACAATGTAGCTGCGCGCCTCCGTTTTGAAATAGCGGTAGGCCACATCGATGGTGATGCCCTGTTCCCGCTCGCTCATGAGCCCGTCCAGCAGCAGAGAATAGTCGATCTGACCGTCCGCGCTGCCAACCCGGCTGTCCAGCTGCAGCGCCTGCTCCTGATCCGCATAGAGCTGCTTGCTGTCATAAAGCATGTGTCCGATCAGCGTGGATTTTCCGTCGTCCACGCTGCCGCAGGTAAGAAATTTCAACAGATCCTTCATCAGAAATACCCCTCCCTTTTTCTGCGCTCCATGCTTCCGGCCGCTTCGTGGTCGATCACGCGGCTGGTCCGCTCCGAATAAACGGCGCCGAGCGTTTCAGCAATGATTTTATCCAGTGTATCCGCGTCCGATTCCATGCCGCCGGTGAGGGGATAACATCCGAGGGTGCGGAAACGGATTTTCTTATATTCGATCTTTTCGCCGGGGCGGAGCTTCAGCCTGTCGTCGTCCACCATGATGATGTTGCCGTCGCGATAGATGCAGGGACGCTCCTTGGCGTAGTAGAGGGAGACGATCTCGATATTTTCCCTCTTGATGTACTGCCAGATGTCGGCCTCTGTCCAGTTGGAGAGGGGGAAGACCCGGATGCTCTCTCCCTTGTGGATTCTGGTGTTGTACAGCTTCCACATCTCCGGACGCTGGTTTTTGGGATCCCAGGTCTGCTCGGCGCTCCGGAAGGAGAAAATCCTCTCCTTTGCCCTGGATTTTTCCTCGTCCCGCCTTCCGCCGCCAAAGGCCGCCGTAAATCCGTACTGCTTCAGTGCCGCTTTCAGCGCCTGGGTCTTCATGATGTCCGTATAGGCGGCGCCGTGGTCGAAGGGATTGATACCCTGCCGCACACCGTCCATGTTGGTGTACACCAGCATATTCAGCCCATATTTTTTCGCGGTCGCGTCACGAAACTCGATCATCTCGTGAAATTTCCAGGTGGTGTCGATGTGAAGAAAAGGAAATGGGGGATTTTCGGGATAGAAAGCCTTTCTGGCAAGGTGCAGCATGACAGAGCTGTCCTTCCCGATGGAGTAGAGCATGACGGGCTTTTCGCATTCCGCGGCGACCTCTCTCATGATGTAGATGGATTCCGCCTCCAGAGTGCTCAGGTGATCTAAGGTATTCAAGATCGTCTCCTTTCCGGGACCAATCCTGGGGATACGCTTGCTGTGATGATTTCTTGGCTGCTGAATGCGCTGCACGTCCGCCAGGGCCCAGGTTATCTTTTGCTGTTGCAAAAACCTAAAGAAAAGTGATTATAAAGCTAAAGAAATCTTAAGGTAAAATTGTGAACATTCTGTGTCCAAAATCATAAATCTTAATAGGAATATAAATCAAGTCTTTTTTTTGTAAAAAATCTTGTTTATATATTCAAATACTCATCTCCGGGTTTTCAGGAACGTCCTTTTAAATACCGTTTCAGCAGAAAAGCACAAAAGTATGGAAAAGTATAAATATGATCGCCATTGGAATCAGATCGGATGCTGTTCTGACAAAAAAATCTTCTTCCAGGGTGGAATTATCCCGTTTGTAATAATAAAGGCGGTAACCACTTTTACTAAGAGCTTCGCTGATGATATTTTCATAGAGTGCCCCTTTATATACGCCAAGATTTTTATTCATACGCAGATCTTCCTGCGCTTCTTCATCAAGCAGGGATGTAAGCAGGCCGCTGTCGGAAAAATAAAGTTTGTATTTTGTTTCGTCATAGTTTCCTCCAAGAGGAAGCTCAGGAAAATGCAGACAATAGCAGATATTGATAATCCCGGCATCGTTCAACCATTCAATACACCCGCGGTAATCCCGGAATCTTGCCCCGGAAGCCACTTTGGAAATTTGAAACTTTTTGTTCTCTTTTGCCAGCTGGGGAGGAATCTGATTGAATACGTTCAGAATGCGGGTCTGATCCATACCGGAGGCATATTTTCGGATATCTTCCTTATAATCGGCAATGAGCTGTCTTTGTATATCCAGGGAACCTTCGAAGGTATTTCTGGTGATGAATTCCCGCACTACGGCAGGCATACCGCCCAGAATACAGTAATCCAGAAAAAGCGTATGACAGACCGACAGCTGAAGTTCGCTGAAAGGAATTAAAGTATTCATATGATGAAGGAGATCCTCGACAAAAGCATTATCATATCCTTTAGCCCAGAGAAATTCTTCAAAATCGAGAGAAAACATTTCATAATCAACTTTATAGCCGACACTGTTGCTTTCAATTTCCTGATAATTGATGCCGAGCATGGACCCGCTGCAGATGACATCGAAACGCCCATCAATACAAAAAAATTTCAGCGAGGTAGCAATGTCAGGAAAATCCTGCAGTTCATCAAAGAAAATCAGAGTGCGGCCTGGGATAAAGTGTACAAATGGATCTAACAGAAAAATATTCACAAAATAATAGTGAAAATAAAAATAACACTCACAAATCATGAGCGAATATGAAATGGAGGGGATGTGTCAGCAATCAGCGGACGGTCATTTATGCAGGAATGACGGCCATTGGACGGGGTTATTATGAAAAAGGCAGAGCACCCAATTTCAGGATGTTCTGCCGTTTCACTTTTATAAAATATATCCGGTGCGGTGAAAAATCATCCACCCGCTTCACGCCTTCCACAATCCATGCAGGTTGCAGTAAGCATATACGGCCTTCAGCTCCTCACCCTCTGCAAGAGCGAAGGAAGCCTTCGGGCTGTCGCCCGGGTTCAGCCATTTGGTCGCAAAGCCCTGGCTGGTTTCCACGGTGATCCACTCGATCCAGTGCGTATCGATCATGGGATGCTCGGTGGAGCCCACCTGAACGTTGACCACATTTCCGTCTACGCTGTAGGAAGGAACATGCTTTTCCACGGCAGCGTCGGTGACGCCCGCTTCAAGAAGCTCCATCTTTTCCCCGCAGCACATGACGGGAACTTTATGGTCGGTCAGCTTTGTAACAATATTGCCGCAGTGTCTGCAAATATAGAATTCCATAATCTCTCATTCCTTCCTCAGTGACAACTGAATTATTTTCCGAAGTATCTCTCAAGCAGTCCCTGGAAAGCCTTTCCGTGACGGGCCTCGTCGCGGGCCATCTCATGAACAGTGTCATGGATTGCATCCAGGTTGGCAGCCTTCGCGCGCTTTGCAAGGTCGAACTTGCCGGCGGTAGCGCCGTTCTCAGCCTCAATTCTCATCTCCAGATTCTTCCTGGTGGAATCGGTAACCACTTCGCCCAGCAGCTCAGCGAACTTCGCGGCATGCTCAGCCTCTTCATAAGCAGCCTTCTCCCAGTACAGGCCGATCTCAGGATAGCCCTCTCTGTGAGCAACTCTTGCCATTGCAAGATACATACCAACTTCCGTGCACTCGCCGGAGAAATTGGCTCTCAGATCTTCCATGATATCTTCGCTTGCGCCCTGAGCAACTCCTACAACGTGCTCGGCAGCCCATTCCATCGTTCCGGTCTGAGCAGTGAACTTCTCAGCGGGAGCGCCGCAGACAGGGCACTTCTCCGGTGCAGCATCTCCTTCATAAACATAACCACATACCTGACATACGAATTTCATAGTTTTGTCTCCTTTTCTGAAAAAATTTTTATAGTGAGCAGCCGTTTGTGCGGCTGCCGGCTAACTCAGGAAGATTTCTGTGCTTTCTGCATGCAATGTGGGCACAGACCATAAAAATAAGTGACATGACCCTGGACCAGGCCGTCAAAATGTCTGGAAGCGGCCTCCAGAACATGATCAATTCCCTCTGTTTCCAGATCGGTCACACTGCCGCATTCATTACAGACAAAATGGTAATGCGGATGAGTATCCGCGTCAAAATGATCTACACCGTCTCCGACACGCAGCCGGGATATCTCACCCAGATCGGCAAGCAAAGTCAGATTCCGGTAAACGGTTCCAAGACTGATGTTGGGAAATTCTGTCCTTACATTGCTGTAAACTACATCTGCCGTCGGATGGTCGTGTCTGGTCATCAGGAAATTTTTGATGGCTTCCCGCTGACGGCTGTATTTCAGCACGTTATACCGCCTCCCTTCTGTCAAAAACGATAACTGTTACTGTTACTATAGCAGGACAAAGAGGATCTGTCAACCTGTTTATATTTTTTTTAGAAAATTATTTTTTCAATTTCATATACAGCTTTTTATTTTATGGTAGAATAACGGTATCGAGAGAAGCGTCCGCCGGATGGGCGTCTTTTTTTACCGGAAAGGAGGTTATTATGAAGTTTCGTACAAAGCTGATCATTACATTTCTGATCGTGATTCTTCTCCCAATTCTTCTTTCCGGGATCGCTTTTATCGCGGTTGGAGCGATGGTATCTTACAATTCTGATCTGAATTTCCAGATTGAGATTTCGGACGACAGCACTCTGTCGGATTCACTGGCTTCCCTCAGCAATACGACGAATATGATGTATATCCGTCTGGAAAATATCGCGGAAGAAGATGAACGGAGGCTGGAAGATAAGGCGTTTCTGGAGGATCTCAACGAGGAGGCTTCCCGGGTTTCTTCCTATATTGTGGTCCGGAAGGGAACAGAGGAATATTATACCGGAAATGAAGAGATGAGCGGCCGCTTTTTCAGCAGGCTGCCGGCCTACGGATTTGAGAGCAAGGACTCCAATTCGGGCTTTTACTATAACGACATGCAGAAGCTGGTGAAGCAGATTGACTTTGTTTTTTCCGACGGAGACGAAGGAAGCCTGTTTCTGGTAACGCGCGTTAACAGTGTGGTTTCCCGGTCTTTCCTGATTTATCTGTTTTCAGCCATCATATTCATTCTGGTTTTGACCAGCATCGTTTTGACCCAGTGGGTATACAAGGGATTTTTCGAACCGATCAACAGGCTGAACGTGGCCATGCAGCAGATCGCGGAGGGAAATTTTGAATACAGTCTGACCTCGGAGGATACCAACGAAATCGGAGAGCTGTACCGCAACTATGAGGACATGCGCCTGAGACTGAAGGAATCCACAGAGGAAAAGATTCAGAACGAACGGCAGAACCGGGAGCTGGTCAGCAACATTTCCCATGACCTGAAAACCCCGATCACGGCCATCAAGGGCTATGTGGAGGGAATCATGGACGGCGTGGCGGATACGCCGGAGAAAATGGACCGTTATATCAAGACCATCTACACCAAGGCCAACGACATGAACCGGCTGATCAACGAATTGACCTATTATTCAGGAATCGACAGCAACCGGATTCCCTATAATTTTCACCGGATCAATCTGGCGGACTTTTTCCAGGACTGCGTGGAGGATGTGGGGCTGGATCTGGAATCCAAGAACATCGAGCTGAATTATTCCAATCTGGTGGATCCGTCCACACGGATTATCGCTGATCCGGAACAGCTGAAAAAGGTGATCGACAATATCGTCGGCAACAGCATTAAATACATGGACAAGCCGAAGGGCGTCATCAACATCCGGATTCTGGACGAGGTGGATTCGGTGCGGGTGGAGATCGAGGATAACGGAAAAGGGATTTCCACGAAGGATCTGGGCAAGATCTTCGAACGGTTTTACCGCACGGACGCTTCCCGGAATTCTTCCACGGGCGGAAGCGGAATCGGCCTTTCCATCGTAAAGAAGATCATTGAGGATCACGGAGGTTATATCTGGGCAACCAGTAAAGACGGTGAGGGCACATGCCTGCACTTTGTAATCAGAAAATACAGGGAGGCAGAAGAGAATGAGTAAAATTCTGATCATTGAAGACGAAGAAGCGATTGCGGACCTTGAGAAGGACTATCTGGAACTGTCCGGTTTTCAGGTGGAGATAGAAAATGATGGAGAAAAGGGCCTGGAAGCAGCCATGAACGGCAGCTTTGATCTGATCATTCTGGATCTGATGCTTCCCGGCCTTGACGGCTTTGAAATCTGCCGCCGGATCCGGGATGAAAAGAATATCCCGATCCTGATGGTTTCCGCCAAAAAGGACGACATCGACAAGATCCGCGGCCTTGGACTCGGTGCGGACGACTATATGACGAAGCCCTTCAGCCCCAGCGAGCTGGTGGCCCGGGTAAAAGCCCATCTGGCCCGTTATACCCGCCTGGTCAGCTCCAATCAGAAGGCCAACGACATCGTGGAGATCCGGGGCATCCGGATCGATAAAACCGCCCGCCGCGTGTTCATCAACGGCGTGGAGAAACCGTTTACCACCAAGGAATTTGACCTGCTCACTTTCCTGGCGGAGAACCCGAACCATGTATTCACAAAAGAGGAGCTGTTCCGGGAGATCTGGGACATGGATTCGATTGGCGATATTGCGACGGTAACGGTGCATATCAAGAAGATCCGGGAGAAGATCGAGACGGATACCGCAAACCCGCAGTACATCGAGACAATATGGGGAGTCGGATACCGGTTTAAGGTGTAAGGTAAGATTTTGCCATGGGAAAACAGGTCAACTACTGGCTGAGGATTACAGGCTGCGGCAATATCCGATATGCTTTTCAAATATTCGGATTCAGAGGGATAAGGGAGCGGGAGAGATGTTATGACAAGGGAAGCGAAGAAAGAGGATCTGAATGCCTTACTGCAGCTGTATCTGTACCTGCATGAAGAGGAAATTCCGGAAGATTCTCAGGCTCTGCGGGAAGCATGGGATACCATCATGGAGGATGAAAATCATCATATTATACTGAATGTGGCAGATGGAGTTTTGGTATCTTCCTGTGTCTGTGTCATCATTCCCAATCTTACAAGGGGAGTCCGGCCATATGCACTCATTGAAAACGTGGTTACCCATGAAAAATACAGGGGGAAAGGATATGCGACGGAATGTCTGAATCATGCGAGAAAGATTGCGGTGGAAAATAACTGTTATAAGATGATGCTGATGACCGGCTCAAAAAAACAGAGTACTTTGGATTTTTATATAAAGGCTGGATATAACTGTACGGATAAGACGGCGTTTGTTCAGTGGCTGTAAAGTTGACTGATTAAGAAACAGGCAGGCGGCTCGTTCGCCTGCTTTTTTCATTAATCTGAGGGAGAGAATACGAAAAATGGACGATATCAATGGGATGCTGGAATTTGACAAAATCCGTGAGCTGTTGAAGGAAGGAGCATCCACGGAGCGTGCCAGGGAGCGGATCGACGCTCTGGTGCCCATTCTGGATCAGGAACGGGCGGAGGCGGCTATAGAGGAAACGACGGAAGCCAGGAAGGTGCTGGATTCGCTTGGCACACCGCCGTCCGGCAGCACGCAGGAAGTGCGTGAAATAGCACAGGAGGCAGAACTGGGAAGCCTGCTCGGTGCACAACAGCTGGATCAGATCAGGCAGTTTGCGGTACTTTGCATGCGGTTGTCCCGTTATCTTGGCAAATGTCGGGACATCGCGCCCGGCATTGCGGGATATGGAGCGGGAATCCAGGATCTTTCCCCGCTGCAGGATCAGATCCGTCTGAAGCTGGAGAACATGCTCAGAAGCTTGCGAAGCATTTTCAGCGAGAGCTTTGTTTCCAACCGGAACGGGCATTATACGCTGCCCGTGAAAAAGGAGCATAAAAATAAGGTTCCGGGAACCGTAATCGACGCTTCCTCCACAGGAGCTACGGTTTTTATCGAGCCCTCCGCGATATCCCGTCTTCGGGAGGAACTGGAAACTCTGAGAATAGAAGAAGAAAACGAAGAAAAAATGATTTTGTACACGCTGTCTGCCATGGTTGTAGACAGCGCCGAAGCGATCCGGATCAATCTGGAATATATGGAGGAGCTGGATTTTATTTTTGCAAAGGGGAAGCTGAGCGTGAGCATGAAAGCCAGCCGCCCGGAGCTGAACACGGAGCGCAGGATACGGCTTGTAAACGGACGGCATCCCCTGCTTCCCATACAGAACAGCGTTCCGCTCAATATAGAATTTGGCGGCTTAATAAAAGGTGTGATCATAACCGGGCCGAATACCGGGGGAAAGACGGTGGCGATGAAAACGGTAGGACTGCTTTCCGTCATGGCTCAGTGTGGACTGCATGTACCATGTGAAGAAGCGGATCTTGCCATGAACGCCGGCTTTTTCTGCGACATCGGGGACGGGCAGAGTATTTCGGAAAATCTGTCTACTTTTTCCGCCCATATGAAAAACGTGATCCGGATTCTGGAACAGACGGAAGAAGAAAGTCTGGTGCTTCTGGACGAGCTGGGAAGCGGAACAGATCCGGCGGAAGGCATGGGGCTGGCCGTGGCGGTGCTGGAGGAATTGAGAGGGCGGGGATGTCTGTTTATGGTCACCACCCACTATCCGGAAGTGAAGGAATACGGGGAACGCACGGAGGGTGTGATCAACGCAAGGATGGCGTTTGACAGGGAGAGTCTGCGGCCGTTGTACCGGCTGGAACTGGGAGAGAGCGGGGAAAGCTGCGCCTTTTATATCGCAAAGCGTCTCGGCATGCCGCAGAGAATTCTGAACCGGGCGGAGAAGGCGGCATATGGGACGGTAGCGGGGAAAACATCGAAACGACCGCCTGAAAAGACAGATCCGAAGCCGCCGCAGAAAGCCGCCGCATCCCGTATCCGCCCTAAAAGAACGGAACCGGATACCGGGGAAAAGCGAAGACAGAGACAGACGCAGATCGGGAAAAAATTCGCGCTGGGAGACAGCGTGATGGTTTATCCGCAGAAAAAGCTGGGTATTGTTTTCGCCCCCGCCAATGATAAAGGAGAGGTGGGCGTTCAGATTCAGAAAAGGAAAATTTTTGTCAGCCACAGAAGGCTTCGACTTCATGTGTCTGCGGAAAAGATGTATCCACCGGATTATGATTTTTCCATTTTGTTCGATACGGTGGAAAACCGGAAAGCACGTCATGCGATGGAAAGAAAACATGTGCCGGGACTGGAAATCCGGCATGAGGAATGAGACGGAAGGGAGAGCAAATGAACGCAGAAAGAACTTTTTACATCGATAATGAAAATGGCGATGATACCCGAACGGGTCTGTCGCCGGAAGCGGCATGGAAAACACTGGAACGGGCCAACAGGCAGGAGTTTCAGCCCGGAGACGCCCTGCGTCTGAAACGGGGCGGAAGCTGGCACGGAATGCTCTGCCCCAAAGGCTCTGGAAGCCGGGAATGTCCCATAACGGTGGACGCTTATGGGGAGGCGGAAGGAACGGATAAAGAAGCCGCTCCCGTGATTCATGGAGACGGTGCGTATGCAGCCGTTTACCTGGAGGGTGTGAGCTTCTGGCAGGTCAGAAACATCGCGGTGACCAACCGGGCAGAAGAACGCGGCGTGCGGCAGGGAATCTGCATCTGCGGAAAGCCGGAGGGGATCACGCAGGGAATCGTGATTGAAAACTGTGAAATTTTCGACGTACAGGGGGAGAACAGACGGAACCGGAATGTATATGAGAGCATGTACTGGAATTCCGGCATCTACGTGACCATGCCGGGGCGTTCTTCCCGGAAAAATCATCTGCATGATATTATCATCAGCGGAAATTATGTGCATGATGTACTTACCAGCGGAATTCGGGTGAATCAGCAGGAGGATTTCATCAATGACATTCATCATACGCATGTGGTGGTCAGAAGAAACCGGATTGAACGTACGGGAAGCGACGGAATCATTGTGGCGAACTGCATCTCCCCGCTGATCGACGGAAATGTCTGCCTGGATGCGGGGGCGCTTGGAAGCCTGGAGGATACCCGCCTGATTGCGGGCGTCTGGGTATGCGCCGTATCGGACGCGCTGATTCAGCGGAATGAGGTGGGAAGGACCCGGCTATTTGAAAATGACGGAACCGCATTTGATACGGACTGGGGAACGGCAGGAACAACCATTTTTCAGTACAACTATACCCATGGAAATAAAGGGGGATTCTGGCTGGACTGCACAGGAATCAACCGAAACAGGGAATGTGAAGGAACCATACTGCGATATAACATCAGCGTGGACGATGAGCGCTGCCTGATTCAGGATGATTATGGCATCCGCTCCGAGCTGTACGGGAATCTGTTTCTGCATACGGGAGAAACAGGGCCCATGATCTGCTGCCACCGGGACGGAGAATCCCATCTGTTTTACCGGAATATTTTCGCTTTCCGGAGCCAGCCAGCCCTTGGCTGGCAGTCGTCCGCCTTCCGTGAAAACTGGTATGGAGAGCTGACAGATCTTCCGGAGGACCCAGGCGCTATGAGCGGTTCTCCCATCGAGGTGGATGAGCAGATCACCGGGCAGACGGATAGTCCAATCCTTCGTCTTGCACAACGCCTTCAGGAATCGGAGGAATACAGACGACAGGTCTGGGATCAGCTGGCTAAAGCGGCAGGAACGGCAGCGGACGCGGTTACAACGGACTGATTCCGACCACTTCCTCCACTTGGCAGCCCATTTTATCTTCAAAGTAACGCTTGAGTTCCAGGTTCTTATCCCATTTTGACTGGGGATAATGGCCGTAGCGATTTTTCACATCAGTCATACGCTCGATGATGCTGGCAGGACCGTCCGGCATGGCGATACTGTCGCAGAGCTGAATCAGGCGGTCATAATCATCGTAGTCAAAAGACTGTAAAAGCGTGACCAGGCGCTGTTCATCCTCTGCAGAAATATCATGTCTGCCGATGTAGGTGTTCACATCCTTTTCCGGATCGATGTTATTGCCGCGCATCTTCAGGCGTTCGGCAATGGTTTTGGCACAGTGGGCGGCAGTCAGGGAATGGTTTTTCCAGGGGCCGGGATTGCGCTGCCAGCCTTCTTCCAGAAGCCGGCGTGCAGTGTTGAGATCAGGAATCATGATTACCTCCTTTGTGAGGCTGCCGAAGGCAGCAATCTGACGGAGCAGCAGGCCCATACCGGCCTGTTTAAAAAGATCGGATAGGGGAAGTTTCTTCCCCTATCCGATCAGTATACTTACGTTTCACAGCGCAGCTTTATGCTGCGGATATGCGGGCCGGTTTTCGCGTCAGTCTCTCTTCACCACTGCCGCGCAGCCCATGCCGCCGCCTACGCAGAGGGTGGAGAGGCCGGTCTTGGCATCCCTGCGCTGCATTTCGTAAAGCAGGGTAACCAGAATACGGCAGCCGGAGCAGCCCACCGGATGACCCAGAGCGATGGCGCCGCCATTCACATTGAGTTTATCCAGATCGAAACCGAGATCATGGCCTACGGCCACGGACTGAGCGGCAAAAGCCTCGTTCGCTTCGATCAGGTCGAAGTCGCCGATTTCCATGCCGGTTTTCTTCATCACTTTTCTGGTGGCGGCAACAGGTCCGATGCCCATGATGGAAGGATCCACGCCTGCCAGCTCTCCGGCAACCCAGGTCGCCATGGGGGTAACGCCCAGTTCCTTCGCCTTTTCTTCGCTCATGACGATGATGGCGGCTGCGCCGTCGTTGATGCCGGAAGCGTTTCCTGCGGTCACAAGTCCGCCGTCCTTCTTAAAGGCGGGACGAAGCTTGGAAAGGCTCTCCACCGTTACACCCTTTCTGGGGCCTTCATCCGTATCCACAGTGATGGTGGCTTTTTTGGTCTTTACTTCTACAGGAACGATTTCTTCTTTGAAACGGCCCTCATTCATGGCCTTTTCGCATTTCTGCTGGCTGTTGGCAGCGAACTCGTCCAGCTGCTCGCGGGTCAGTCCCCACTGCTCGCAGATATTTTCTGCGGTCATTCCCATGTGGTAGCCGTAAAATGCGTCGGTAAGCGCATCCTTTAACAGGGCATCCTCCAGGGGAGCGTTGCCCATGCGGTAGCCGTAACGGCCCTGCTGTACCAGGTAAGGCGCGCGGGACATGCTTTCCGTGCCGCCGGCAACAATGATGTCCGCATCTCCGCTGGCGATCAGCTTTGCGGCCAGGTTCACGCAGTGCAGGCCGGAGCCGCACAGAACGTTTACGGTGGTGGCGGGAACCTCAACCGGAATGCCTGCATGGATGGCAGCCTGTCTGGCCACATTCTGGCCCTGACCTGCCTGAAGCACGCAGCCCATATAAACCTCGTCTACCTGTTCGGGCTTCACACCCGCACGATTCAGCGCTTCCTTGATGACAATGGTGCCGAGATCCGCTGCGGGAACGGTGGAAAGCGCGCCGCCCATCACACCGATGGCGGTTCTGCATGCGCCTGCCAAAACTACTTTTCTGCTCATATGAATCCTCCTTCTGCACGAACTCCTGACTCGTGCGGCCGCCCGAAGGCGGCATAAAATGACCGTAAGACGGCCTGTGGCCTTATTGTAGCACTGTACAGGGGAGGGTGCAATGCGTTTTCGCGCGGAGTGAACGGGAACTTTTATGAAGCGGAGTCCTGCCTCCCGGCAAGATAATCGATACTGCAGTCAAAGGCTTCAGCGATCTTGAATAAATTTTTCAGGGATGGATTCCGGATCTTTCCGTTTGCCACCTTTTTGATGGTTTCATAGGGCACGGTTGACCTGTCGGAAAGCGTTTTCAGTGACCAGTTGTGCCTGGACAGCTGTGTGGAGATACGTCCCGCGATGACTTTGGAAAAGCCGTTTGGTTCCTCGAATATTTTTTCATTCTGATTCATAATGACCTCCTTTTTTCGCCGCCGTCAGGCGGCCTTACTTCAGCTCGAACTCTGTTCGGGCCGCCGTGCTGCTGCAGAGCATGGAATAAAATGGTTACATCTGTATATTCCGGTATGTGCCATAAAAGGCACATAGAGTTAAAAAATTTTTCATAAGAGGAGAAAGCCGCGAATAGAATGGAGATTGTAAAGGGATGGATAAAAACGCTTCGGGAAGGAGGACAAGGGTGTTCTACTACAACAGGCAGATCGTATACATGGATTTGTGGAAGGCCGGTGAACGGGCCGGAAATGCCGGATTCCTGAAACTGGAGGAAACGGATCGGGGGCTGAGGTGGCAGATGAGAATCCGCGGGCTTGGGGAATCGGACACCGGCTTTTTTGACCTCCGCGACGAGACGGGAGCGCTGGTGGATAAAATTCTGCTGCAGAAGGGAGAAGGCAGCTATGAACGTACCATGGAGCCGGAAGCCATGACACGGGGCGGAAGATTGTTCCGGGAAATCTGCGGCCTGCGGGCGGAACTTCCCGGCGGGAGATATCTGAAAGGAACCTGGAAGCTTTCCGGTCGGGGAACGGAATTGCCCAAACCAGCCATGCCGGAGATATCTGTGCCGGAAACACCCCTGCCGAAAGCATCCGCGCCGGAAATGGTTCCGCCGGAAGGATCTCTGGCGGTAAGGTTTTCACCGAAAGCGCCTGTGCCGGAAACGCCTCCGGCAGAGAAGGAAATCCCCGTTCCGGAGAGAACCTGCTGCCCGAAAGGCCGCTGCCTGCAGGCGGCGGGAACACCGGTATCTGCATCGATGGATGGGCGGACGTCCCCGCAGACTGCGGACAGTCCGGCACCGCCGCCTGCCGCAGGCCCACAAACGGCTCCGCCGCATGCGAAGGAAGCTGTACGGGGACAAAGCATGCGCAGGGCGGCCCCGGAAGAGGAAGGCAAGGGCGTGATACACCAGACCTTTTATGAGGATAAATGGGAGCAGCTTCAGCACATGTATCCGAAGGTTCATCCGTTTGGAGATGAGCGGATGTTTCTCTCCATCACCCCCGGCGACTTTGTGATTCTGGGCAGGGAATATCAGAAGCTGGTGCATAACAGCTTTCTGCTTCATGGTTACTATAATTACCGTCATGTGATTCTGGGAAGATATCCGGATGAGGAGGGGGAGAGCTATTATCTGGGCGTGCCCGGCGTTTATTATGAACGGGAAAAAATGGCGGCGGAAATGTTCGGCTTCGAAGCGTTTGAAGGAAAACGGGAGCCTGCACAGCAGGGAGATTTCGGCTATTACATGAAAAGGGTAAGGATATAAGGGAAACCGTTCAGTCCACGCCGCGGAGACGGGTATTGGGAATGAAAGGAAGCAGAAGGCTTTGGAAGGCCTCCAGCTCTTCTTTGGAATAAGCGCTGAAAACAGGGGAGATCACGCCTTCACTTTCCTGGTAGGACTGCAGAAAATAGGCCTCTGCGCCCTGCAGCCAGCGTCCGATGGAGAGAAAATCCTCCGCCCGATGAAGCTCCCGCACCACCGTGGTACGAAATTCATAGGGAAGACCGCAGCCCTGAATGAAGGCGGCACTTTCCCGGATCCGGTCCATCTGCAGTCCCGGAAATCCGGCCACAGCCGCATAATGCTCCGGGGAGGATTTGATGTCCATGGCAATATAGTCCAGAAGCCCCTGACGGAAAAGATCTTCAACGACTTCCGGGCGATAGCCGTTGGTATCCAGTTTCACCAGCAGCCCGAGCTCCTTTATTTTTTTGAGAAAAACGGCCAGATCCGGCTGCAGCGTCGGTTCTCCGCCGGTGACGCAGACGCCGGTGAGGATGCCGCGCCTTTTGGAAAGCACCTTCAGAACTTCCTCCTCGTCAAGCTGGGGAAGCCGGGCGGGATGGAGGACAAGGTCTCCGTTCTGGCAGAAAGGACAGCGGAAATTGCAGCAGCCCGTAAAAATGGTGGCCGCCACGTGGCCGGGATAGTCCAGTAAAGTTGTTTTATTAAAACCACAGATTTGCATTTGTCACCTTTTCCTGTTATGATTTCCTGTGTTTGGAGATATGTTCAGGACGGTGCGTCTTCCTGAACTGTTACAGGTTATTATAAAAAGTTTTGGATGAATGTGCAAGATGCGTGGAGAAGGACGATGAAGATGGAAGCAGGCGTGGAAGAAAACGGTTGGAAGGAAGGGCTGACGCCGGAAGAGGTGAAGCGTCATATCCGGTTTATGAAGGAAGCCATGAAGCAGGCGAAAAAGGCATATGCGCTGGGCGAGGTGCCGATCGGCTGCGTGATTGTGCACGACGGAAAAGTGATCGGCCGGGGTTATAACCGCCGGAATACGGATAAAAATACCCTGTCCCACGCGGAGATCACCGCCATCAACAGGGCCAGTAAAAAGCTCGGGGACTGGCGGCTGGAGGAATGCGTGCTGTATGTGACCCTGGAGCCCTGTCAGATGTGTTCCGGGGCGATCGTGCAGGCCCGGATCCCGGAAACCGTGATCGGCTGCATGAATCCCAAAGCCGGATGCGCCGGTTCTCTGTTGAATATTCTGGAGGATTCCCGCTTCAACCATCAGGTGCATGTCATCCGGGGCGTCATGGAGCAGGAATGCAGCGACATGCTGAAACAGTTTTTTAAGGAGCTCAGGGTACGGGTGAAAGAAGAAAGAAGGGAAAGAAAAGCGGTAGTTGCAATTTCCGGTCCGGGGATTGACAAATCCCACTGAAAAAAGGTATACTGAATAAACCGTGCAGCCGGGAGAGCAGCGGCCTCCTGTACCTGAAATCCGCTATAGCAGGGGTGATGTCCGGCCGAGGGCCAGCGCTTGTATGGCTGCCCTCTATAAGTGGCGATGAAGTTTGGGTCTTGCGCAACGGATGTCTGTGAACCGTGTCAGGTTGGGAACAAAGCAGCACTAAGCAGAATTTTTCGTGTGCCGTGAGGGTGCCTGGCGGAGTTAACTGTAGAGGTAACGCATAGGGGCATAAGGTTCGAAGCAGGACGCACGGTTTTAAAATGGTTGGAAGCGGATATGCCGATTCAGCGGATAGAGAGAATTGCGTTAGATTATTTCGGAAAAATGAGGTAGTCTGACGCAGTTTTTGCATTACAGCAGCTGTTTGGCGCCTCCCTGTAAAGGAACCGCTTCCTCAAAAAAGCGATGGACGAAAATGTGGAAATCAGGAAAGCAGGAGCCAGGAAGCGTATGGAACGGATGACGGAAGCGAAACAGGCAACAGAATCGGAACGGACAGCCGAAACGGGACGCGTGGCCGAGATGAAGAAGGCGGCGGATGAGGCCCGCACATTCGGCTATGAAAAATTAATGCAGGACTGCGCGCTCTGTCCACGGGCCTGTCATGTGAACCGGCTTTCCGGAAGAACGGGCTACTGCGGGCAGACCTCCCGGATTTATGCGGCGCGGGCGGCGCTGCACTTTTGGGAGGAGCCCTGCATCTCCGGAAAGGAGGGCTCCGGCGCGGTGTTTTTCAGCGGCTGTCCTCTGCGCTGCGTGTTCTGCCAGAACAGCGTGATTGCTGAGGGCGGGGCAGGCCAGCCGGTGGGTGTGGAGCAACTTTCCGAGATCTTTCTGCGGCTTCAGGGAAAGGGCGCGAACAATATCAATCTGGTGACGCCCACCCATTTCGTGCCTCAGATCGCGGCTGCCCTCAGGCTGGCAAAGCGGGACGGCCTGCGCATTCCCGTGGTATATAATACGGGAAGCTATGAAAGGGTGGAAACCCTGAAGCTGCTGGATGGACTGGTTGATATCTATCTGCCGGATCTGAAATACGGGTCATCGGAGCCGGCAGAACGTTATTCCCATGCGCCCGACTACTTTGAAACGGCGTCCGCAGCCATTGCGGAGATGGTGCGGCAGGTGCCGGAAGCCGTATTTGAGGAAAGGGAAGACGGAACGGTGCTGATGAAGCGCGGCGTGATCGTCAGGCATCTGATGCTGCCGGGGCTGGGTATGGATTCCCGGAAGGTTCTGCGCTATCTTCATGAGACCTATGGGAACCGGATTTACGTCAGCATTATGAATCAATATACGCCGATGAGAAGCTTTGAGAGCTTCCCGGAGCTGAACCGTCGGGTAAGCAGAAAATCCTATGAACGGCTGGTAGATTTTGCCATACGGATCGGTATAGAGAACGGTTTTATCCAGGAGGGAGGAACGGCAGAGGAAAGCTTCGTACCGCTGTGGGATGGAACGGGGCTGTGAGCGGCGCGGAACGGTTATTTTTTTGTCAGCCTGCCGGCGGACTGTAACGCGAGATTTCGTTTTTATCCTTTACCTTTTTGCCTGTTTATGAAATAATGGAGACAGATTTCTGATACAAAAGAAAAAAGGGAGGGACAGAAAACAAATGGCGAAGGAATATGTATTCAGAGTAAAGCCCCAGGGCAGAAGGAACAACTACCGGGTGATTCGGATCGGAGGAGGACGGACGCTGGACGATCTTCATATGGCGATTCTCGATTCCTACGATTTTACAGCGGATCATCTGTATATGTTCAGTCCGGACAGAAAGGCTTATGACAGGAACGGCTACTATTCCCCCTTTGATGAGGAGATGAGAAGCGCAGCGGAAGCTGTGCTGGAAAAGCTGGATCTGAAAAAGGGAGACCGGTGGCTGTATCTGTATGACTTCGGGGACGAATGGAGGTTTGATGTGACGGTGGAGGCCGTCGAAGAAGGCAGAGGAAATAAGAAGGCGCAGATTCTGGAGGGAAAGGGCGGGCTGGTGCAATATCCGGACTGGGAGGAGGAAGACTGGGAGGAGGACTGGCTTTCCTTTGAAGATGAGGATGGTTCTGGCGGAGAAGACTTTGATGAGGAGGACTTCCGCCTTGCTATGGAAGATCGGATAGAGGTGGATGTGCTGGATGAAAGCGAAGGAATGGAGACGCTTCTGGCCGGACATGAACCGGAGGAGCTTTGTGTGATCATGGAGATCCTGGAGAGCGGAACAGAACGGAAAGCCGGAAAGCAGAAGAAGGAAGGGGGTTCCGCAAAACAGGCAGCGGCTGCGATTGTGAAGGTACTGAAGCAGCGGCCGGAGCTTCTGGAGAAGCTCCTGTGCGCGGAGGGGATCTGTCTGCTGGAAAAAATGAGCAGAGACAGACGGATCAGCCTGAGAGAATGTATTGTGGCGCGGGATGATCTGGGAATGATGAATATTCTGGGACTGGTGCTGCTGGAGGAAAAGGAAGGAGGAATCCTGTACATGACGCAGGAGGCGGTGGAATTCGCTTCCCGTCTCATGGAAGGAGAAAACGGGAAACGGCTGGAGAAGAAAGCGGAGAGGGAACGGCTGTTTCTGTCCATTCTTCAGTTTTATCAGGTCATGGAGGCGGACAGGCTGTATGAGATGTTCCTCGCTCTTTACCCGGAGGATTGCAGCAGACAGGAGTTTGAGGAAATGTTTCTTCCAATGAAGTTCGGATATAAGCTGATGGAACTGCAGCCTGAGGATGGAGGTGTGGAATATCTTTCCTGTCTGGAGGATCCCGACGATGTGCAGCGTATTCTCAGCCAGAGGGAAGTTTTCCGGGTTCCTGATTATTGCCCGAAGACCAGAGAGGAGCTGGAGGAATGCCGGCGGGAAGATATTATGCCTCCCTCCATGCCTGAGCTGCTGGATTATCTGATCGTGGAAAAGCAGATGGAAGTGCCGGACTGTTACAGGCTGGAAAACCTGTTGAAGGCCGGAGCGGCTCTGGGCTTTTCATTTGAGAAGATTGAAAATGGAGTGAAAGAGGTTCTCGGTGAAAACAACATGAGGCTGACAAAACGGGTGAGAGAAATGATGACACGGGTGATGGCAGAATACCCTTCCGCCTCTCTGAAGGGATACAGCATGCAGCAGTACCGGGAGCGGACACAGAAATAAATGCGGCAGAAGCAGCCGTTGAAAAGGGCACCAGAACGGGCCGTACACATCGAAAAAGAGATGTGCGCGGCCCGTTTTTCAGTCGTCGTCCTCGTCGGAAAGGGGCAGGCTGAAAATGAATTCCGTGCCCTCTCCTTCCGTGCTGATGACATTGATGTTTTCGTTGTGCGCCTGGATGATCTCCTTGGTGATGGAAAGGCCCAGGCCGGTCCCTTTTTTATCCTTGCCGCGGGACAGATCGGTTTTGTAGAAACGGTCCCAGATCAGCTTCAGGCTGTCCTTGGGGATTCCGATGCCGCTGTCCTTGACGGAAACGAATACCTTTGTGTTTTTTTCCGTGGTCTCGATCTTGATGACGGAATCGTTGTGGGAAAATTTGATGGCATTGTCCAGGAGGTTGTAGAGCACCTGCTGGATCTTTCCCATATCCGCGTTGACATACAGCTCATCGCCCGTGAGCACCAGTTCGATGGCGATCCGCTTCTGCTGGCAGGTTCCCTCAAAGGTAGCGGCCGTGTCCCGGATTACCGTATTCAGATCAAAATCCGTTTTTTCCAGAACCATTCCTCTGGTATTCAGGTTATTCAGGGTAAGAAGGCTGTTGGTCAGCTTGGTCAGCCGGTCGGTTTCGTTCAGGACGATATGCAGATATTTTTCATACATCTCCGGCGGAATCGTTCCGTCCAGCATGGCCTCCAGATAGCCGTGGATGGAGGTCAGAGGGGAGCGGAAATCGTGGGAGACGTTGGCGATGAATTTTTTCTGGTTGTCCTCGCTGCGGGCGATTTCATTCGCCATGTAGGAAAGGGTGGCGGCCAGATACCCCATTTCATCTTCACTGTCTACCTGAATCTCGTAATGCATGTTTCCGGCGGCGTACTGCTCCGTGGCCTCCGTGATTTTCCGGAGGGGCAGATAGACCATTTCCGTGAAGAAAATCAGGATGATCAGGGAGAGCAGAAACAGGATGACGAGAATGATGTAGGTAATGCTCAGGATCCCCTCGCTGGTCACCCTCAGGTCTTCCATGGAGGTATGGATGACCACATAACCGCTCACCTTGAAATTGGAGGTGATGGGGGCGAATACGCTGAGCATATCCTCGTCAAAGCTTTCATAAAAATTCCCCACCGTATAGTAGGAGCCGGCAAAATCCGTTGCGTTGAAATTCTCAACAATACGCGGAGTACCCACATCAATCGGGGAATCTGTGTCCAGAATCATGCGGCCCGACGGGTTAATAATCCAGATGACTGCGTCCAGATAAAGAGACAGGGAATCCATCTGCGTATTCACCGTCTCCAGATCAACCTCGTTGCTGTACAGGTCGGCAGCGTAGGTGTTCGCAATCAGCGTAGCCTCCTTATACAGAGAGTCTGCCTTTTCCCGTTTCATATGTTCCTGCGTCATGCTGGAGCCAAAGGTGGCAACCACGATGAAGCCGAAGAAGCCGAAAATCAGATAGGCGAGCAGGAATTTCAGGTAGAGGGTTTTCCTCATTGTCTCACCTCAAATTTGTAGCCGATGCCCCAGATCGTGGCAATTCTCCAGGACTCATGATCCTTGATTTTCTCCCGGAGACGCTTGATATGTACGTCTACGGTGCGGGTATCGCCGATGTATTCATACCCCCAGATCTGATCCAGAAGCTGCTCCCTGGTGAATACGTGGTTCGGAGAGGAGGCGAGAAAATAGAGAAGCTCCAGCTCCTTGGGGGGCATATCGATGGTCTTTCCATTGTAGATCACGGAGTAGTTGGTCTGGTTGACGATCAGATCGGGATATTCCACGCACTTGATGGCCGGCTGCTCCTTTGCGGCGGGGGCGGCCTTGTAGCGGCGAAGAACCGCCTTCACCCGTGCCACAAGTTCCTTGGAATCAAAGGGCTTTTCCATGTAGTCGTCCGCGCCCAGCTCCAGCCCCAGCACCTTGTCGAAAATCTCACCTTTGGCGGAGAGCATGATGATGGGGATGTTGGAATGGCTGCGCACCTCCCGGCAGACCTGATAGCCATCGATGCCAGGAAGCATCAGATCCAGCAGAATCAGGTTCGGAGAAAAGCTGTCCACCATCTTGAGAGCGGATTCTCCGTCTCCAACGATCATGGTGTCGAAGCATTCCTTGGTCAGATACAGGGAAATCAGCTCCGCAATGTTGCTGTCGTCATCTACAATCAAAATTTTCTGTTTATTTACCATAATATTCCTTTCTTGATTTTTACGGGAAACGGCAAATGTTTTGGCCATCTCCCTGGCTCCGGATCCCGGAAGGAACCGGTCAGGACTTGAATTCCACAATGGTGACGCCCGCGTCGCCTTCGCCGTATTCGCCCAGGCGGTAGGACTTCACGTATTTTACCTTGCGCAGATGGCTCTGCACCGCGTTTCTCAAAGCGCCGGTTCCTTTGCCGTGCACCACGCGCACGGTGCTCAGATGGGCCAGATAGGCGTCATCCAGATATTTGTCCAGCTCGGTGAGGGCCTCGTCCACCGTTTTTCCCAGAAGATTGATCTCAGGAGAGATGGAGAGGGACTTGGACATCCGGATCTTGCCGGAGCCGGTCCGCTTCGCGCCGCCGGAGGTGTAGCTGTCCTTTTCCTGTACCAGAACCAGGTCTTTGATATTGGTCTGGGTGCGGATGATGCCGCACTGGACGAACAGATTTCCCTTGTGATCCGGCAGAGAGCTGACGGTTCCCTTCAGCCCCATGGAAACGATGCGGACGGATTCTCCCAGCCTGATCTGGGAGGGCTTCAGCCCGGAGGCCGCAGGGTTTTCCTTTTTCACCGATAATTTGCTGTTTTTCTCTGAGATTTTGTTGCGCACCTTCTCCCGCTGCTTCTCCAGATCCTTCATGGAAGCGCCGGGGCCTGCCTTCTGGAAGATGCGGATGGTCTCGTCCGCCGTATCCTTTGCTTCCTGCAGGATCTCGCGGGCCTTCTCGTTGGCCTCGCGGAGGATTTTGTCCCTTGACTGGTCGATGCGCTCCTGCTTCTGCTCCAGTCTCTTTTTCAGGGTCTCGATTTCCTGTTTGTAGGAAGCGATTTCCTGCTGTTCTTTTTCAATGGTCACGCGGCTCTGTTCCAGATCAGTGAGCAGATCCTCAAAGCTCTTATCCTCCGCGCTGATCTGGGAGCGGGCCGCCTCGATGATCTCGTCGGAAAGGCCCAGCCTTTTGGAGATGGCGAAGGCGTTGCTCTTTCCCGGAATGCCGATGAGCAGCCGGTAGGTGGGCCGCAGGGATTCCACGTCAAACTCACAGCAGGCGTTCTCCACAAAGGAGGTAGAGAGGGCGTAGACCTTCAGCTCGCTGTAATGGGTGGTCGCCATGGTGCGGATGCCCCGGTCGTGCAGATGGTTCAGGATGGCGATGGCCAGCGCCGCACCCTCCGTGGGATCCGTTCCTGCGCCCAGCTCGTCGAAGAGGCAGAGGGAATCCGCGTCCGCATCCTTCAGGATGGAAACGATACTGGTCATGTGGGAAGAGAAGGTACTCAGGCTCTGCTCGATGCTCTGCTCGTCCCCGATGTCCGCATAGACCTCCCGGAAAATGGAAAGCTCCGAACGGTCCTGTGCGGGAATATGAAGCCCCGCCTGCCCCATCAGGCAGAACAGTCCCGTGGTTTTTAAGGAAACCGTCTTTCCGCCCGTGTTGGGACCGGTGATGATGAGCAGATCGTAATCCTTTCCCAGACGGATGTCGATGGGAACGGTCTTCTTTTTGTCCAGAAGGGGATGTCTCGCGCCCCGGATGTTGATGATGTGATCCTCATTGAACAGGGGCTTGGTGGCATTCTGTTCCAGGGCCAGAGAGGCCTTCGCAAAAATGAAATCCAGGCGGGTCATCACGTGCTGGTTCTCCGCGATTTCCACCGTATGCTCTCCGGCGAGAGCGCTGAGGGAGGCGAGAACCTTTTCGATTTCTTCCTTTTCCTTCAGTTCCAGTTCCCGCATCTGGTTATTCAGGTTGACCACGGCAGCGGGCTCAATGAAAATGGTGCTTCCCGTGGAGGACTGATCGTGGATCATGCCCGGCACCTGGCTGCGGTATTCCGCCTTGACGGGCAGGCAGTAACGCCCGTTCCTGGTGGTAATCAGGGCGTCCTGCAGATAGGAATGCAGGGAGCCGTTCACCATGCTGTTCAGCTGGGAGTGAATCCGCTCCGTGGTCACAGCCATGCTGCGCCGCACGTGCTTCAGGCCCGGACTGGCATCGTCGCTGATCTCTTCCTCGGAAAGGATACACCGGTAAATCTCATGGGAGAGCTGCGTCAGCGGCTCCAGCGCGGAAAACAGCGGCGTCAGGGAATCGTCCGGAATGTCCTCCCGGTCCTTTCTTCCATAATTTTTCACCCGCGCGGTGTTCTCCAGCAGGGAGGCGATGTGCAGAAGCTCCGGGATGGAGAGGGTGCTTCCGATTTCCAGGGATTTTAAGCTCATGCCAAGCTCCCTTGTGCTCCCGAAGGAAATGCTCCCCTTTTTGAACAGACGGGTCAGGGCGTCCGCGGTTTCCTGCTGGGCGCTCTCGATGTCGGAAAGCTCTGTCATGGGAACGAGCTCCCTGCAGAGCCTGCGGCCGGGATCGGAGGTGGCATGCTCCGCCAGCCGGTCGATGATTTTATGATATTCAAGCGTTTTTAATACTTTCTTATTCACGTTATTCCTCCAGGGCGGCATTTTCTTCACAAGCCGTAGTTTGGCTGTATCATTATACCACGGAAAAAGGGGCAGAGCCAGTCATTTGCACTTTTCGACCAGCTTTTTGTAGACATGCGTGATCATCCAGGGCTCGTTCGGAACGCGAAGAGCGTCCTCGAAGGACCACCATTTTACCGCCTGATTTTCATCCGCATTTACGATGAGGGCTTCCTGCTCCCTGGCTTCTGCCAGATAAGTTACGTTCAGATGCAGGTGGCTCGGCACATAGAGGCCCCTTCTGACATGTCCGTTCACCGTCAGAGACTCCAGGCTGAAAATATCACCGCCAAGAAGAGCGGCGTCTCTTACGCCCGTTTCCTCCTGCAGCTCCCGCATTGCGACGGAGCGCAGATCTTCCATTCCGTCCGCATGTCCGCCGATCCATGACCAGGAGTCATAGATATTATGATAAACCATCAGGGTTTTGGTGCGTTCGGGGTTGATTGTCCATATGGAGGCGGTAAAGTGCGCAATCTGGTTTTCCCGGTCAAGGTAATCGGAGCAGTTCTCCATATATTTCAGGAACAGCTTCTGATCCTGTTCTTCCTGCTGATTGACGGGGGTATACTTTTGAATTTCATGGTATAAAGACATCGCCTTCGTCCTCCTTGTATTTTTCCAGCATAGCACATTTTCAGCGCTTTTGCATCCCGGATTCAGGCCGGAACAGTGGTCCCGGAAGACTTCATTCTACGGAAAACGTTTTCCCTGTTGAAAAAAAGAGGCTTTTTTGCTAGTATAGGAGCATAAAGAACGTTACTGGTCACACGGTGACCAGTAACGGGCGATTGGGCATTAAAATTCGCTTTGCGAAGCCCAATCGCCTGTTGAATCATATCGGCTCCCGATCGCGCAGCGAGTGCGTGGTCGAGGTGTGACATGTAAGTAAAAAACAGTGCATCGGGCGGCATGCTGTCCCCGGCAGCGCTGTCAGGAAGAAAAAGGCTGCATACAGGAGACGTTTTGGCAGAAGGAAAGCGCTTTTGGGAGTGCAGAGAAAGGCGGCCAGAGTGAAGGTGATGGAATTTCTGAACGCGCACAGGGAGGATGATGATCCCTGTGAATGCGTGATTTTGCCTGATGGAGGCATAGAAGAGCC
Source organism: uncultured Lachnospiraceae bacterium (assembly GCA_900544445.1). Lineage (GTDB taxonomy): Bacteria > Bacillota > Clostridia > Lachnospirales > Lachnospiraceae > Eisenbergiella > Eisenbergiella intestinigallinarum. The sequence continues at coordinate 33,109 of UQVK01000004.1, read as the reverse complement.
TCTGCCCTCCCATATCGGGAAGCTGGCAGAGATCGCGGGAGCGGATTCCGCAGTGCTCAACGGGCACATGGAGAAAAGCATGGAGCCCCTGTTCTGGCTGGTGGAATACACCGGCTGTATGTCCGTGTGGCAGACCCGCGTGGTGTCGCCGTCGACGGCGACGCAGGAACAGGAGGATACCCTGGAGGAGCTGTATGACGCGGCGCTCCTGTCTCCCGGTTATCTGAGAGAGACGGCGGGGGAAAATTACAGGCAAAGCGTGGAACGGGCCAGAGAGGCCATCGCAAAAAGAAAATAGCGGAAAACGGCCGCGGGGGAGGGCGCGAAAAGCTTTCTTCCGCGGCTGTTTTTGGCCCTGAGAGAAAAGCGGTATTCTTTACAACAGGACCGCAATCGGATATACTGTGAATACCGTGAATTTCTGACGCTTCAAAAAGAGGATTGATATATGACGGATCAGGATAAAAAGAACGGAACGGAACAGGAAATCCAGGAGAAAAAAGCGGCTCCAAAGGCCGAGACAGCCTCGGATTCCGCAGGAACAGATATCAGTTTCATCAAGGAAAAGGTCAAGGAAAGGCCAATCAATAAAAGGAAGCTGTTGAAGCGTACCATGATCACCGCCTCCATGGCCGTGATTTTCGGACTGATCGCCTGCTTCACCTTTCTGGTGCTCGAACCTGTTTTCAGCAACTGGCTGTATCCGGAGGAGGAACCGGAACCGGTGCAGCTCCAGGAGGAATCGGAAAACGAGGAAATGCTGCCGGAGGATATGGTGCTGGAAACGGAGAGTGAGGAGGAAACCACGCCGCCCGTACAGACCACCGTGGTGGAACGGGTGGAACTGGACGTTTCCGATTACCAGACGCTTTACAGCAATCTTTATAAAATGGTGCAGGAGGTGTCCAAATCTCTGGTAACGGTGATCGGAATCACTTCCGATACGGACTGGCTGAATAATTCCTATGAAAATGAAGGCCAGAACGCGGGGCTGATCGTGGCGGATAACGGCAGGGAGCTTCTGATTCTGACGGAAAAGGAAATCGTGGATCAGTCGGAGGAGCTGAACGTGGTGTTCTGTGATAATACGCAGGTGCGGGCCGAGCTGAAACAGGCAAATTCCACCGTAGGGCTTGCAGTCATCAGTGTGGATCTGACGGATATTTCGGATACCACAAGAGAAACCATATCGCCCGCCAGGCTGGCCAGCTCCAGCAACAGCGGCCTTCTGGCAACCCCGGTGGCAGCGCTGGGCCGTCCCCTCGGAACGGCGAATTCCGTGGTTTATGGAATGATCACTTCTGCGGACGGCACCCTGAACCTGGCGGACGGCAATTATCAGCTTCTGACCACGGACATGTACGGAAGCACCTATGGCAGCGGTATCATCACCAACCTGAGCGGCCAGGTGCTTGGAATCATCTGCCAGGAAAACAGTGCGGAGGATACGCCGAACCTGATCACTGCCTATGGCATCAGCGGACTGAAAAATCTGATTGAAAAGCTTTCTAACGGACAGCCTTCCGCCACCCTGGGTATTTTCGGCACGGATGTGCCACAGGAAATTCAGGAGACCCAGGGCGTTCCTGCGGGCGCGTATGTGACGGGCATTGTCATGGATTCCCCGGCCATGGTTGCGGGAATTCAGAGCGGGGACGTGATCGTGCAGATGGGAACGGAGCCGATCGACTCCTTCTCCGACTACACCACCACCCTCATGGGCCTGCTTCCGGATACGGAGGTCACGCTTACCGTCATGCGCCAGGTGCAGAACGAATACCAGGAGATGACAGTGGATGTGCTTTTGAATACATTGGAATAGAAAAAGGAGAAGGAAATGAAATATATCAGAGATTATAAAGAAGGCGACCGGATGTTTGACATTTATCTGTGCAAGCACAAGCAGTCCGCCGTGACCAAGAACGGAAAACCTTATGAGACTGTGATCCTGCAGGATAAGACGGGCACCATCGACGCAAAGGTCTGGGATCCCAACAACGCGGGCATTTCGGAGTTCGATACGCTGGATTACATAGAGGTTTACGGCGATGTGAACAGCTTTCAGGGCGCGCTTCAGGTCAATGTGAAGCGGATCCGCGTCTGCCATGAAGGGGAATACGATCCCGCCGACTATCTTCCCGTCAGCAAGAAGAACATCGACGAGATGTATAAGGAGCTTCTGGGTCTCATCGGCCGCACGGAAAACGAATACCTGAAAAAACTGCTGGAAAGCTTTTTTGTGGAGGACGAGGCATTCATCCGCGCCTTCCGCACATCCTCCGCAGCCAAGACCGTTCACCACGGCTTCGTGGGCGGCCTCCTGGAGCACACCTTAAGCGTAGCGAAGCTGTGCGAATATTTCTGCAAAACCTATCCCATCCTGAAAAGGGATCTGCTGATTACCGCCGCCCTCTGCCATGACATCGGCAAGACGAAGGAGCTTTCTCTCTTCCCGGAAAACGACTACACCGACGACGGACAGCTCCTCGGCCACATCGTCATGGGCGCAGAAATGGTGGGCGAAAAGGCCCGTCAGATTCCCGGCTTCCCGCCTGTGCTGGAGGCGGAGCTGAAGCACTGCATTCTGGCCCACCACGGCGAATACGAATACGGCTCCCCCAAAAAGCCTGCCCTGATCGAAGCGGCCGCCCTGAATCTGGCTGACAACGCGGACGCGAAGCTGGAGACCTTCTCCGAGGCTCTGCAGGGAGCGACAGGATATGGCTGGCTTGGATATAACCGGCTGTTTGAGTCCAACATCCGCCTGACCAGGCTGGACTGAAACAGCCTGTGGAAGAAAAGTGGTCTGTCGGAGAGAAATGCTCTGGAAAGGAACGGGCTTCTGTATGGAAGTGAAGAAGAATGATATTTTTACCGTAAAAATCACGGATACCGGAACGGACGGCGAAGGAATCGGAAGAGTGAGCGGGCCTGGCGGGGAAGAACCCTGTACAGCGGGCGCGGCTCCTGCGGACAGGGCAGGGACGGCCGGAGGCTTTACCCTGTTTATTAAGGACGCCGTGATTGGAGATACTGTGCAGGCAAAGGTTATGAAGGCGAAGAAACACTATGCCTATGCGAAGCTGGAGAAGGTAATCGAGCCTTCTCCTTTTCGCGTTACGCCCCTCTGCCCCTTCAGCCGCCAGTGCGGCGGCTGCCAGCTTCAGACGCTTTCCTATGAGAAGCAGCTGGAATTTAAGGAAAAAAAGATCCGGAACAATCTGATCCGCATCGGCGGCCTGGCTCCGGAACAGGTGGAAAAGATCATGGAGCCGATCATCGGTATGGACGATCCCTGGCACTACCGCAACAAGGCTCAGTTTCCTTTCGGAACGGATAAGGATGGAAACGTGGTGACAGGTTTTTACGCAGGCAGGACCCATACCATCATTCCCAACACGGACTGCGCGCTTGGCGTTCCGGAAAACCGGAGGATTCTGGAAATCATCCTGGCGCACATGAAGCGCTTTCAGATCAGCGCCTATGACGAGCAGACCGGAGAGGGCCTTCTGCGCCACGTTCTCATCCGCAAGGGCTTTCAGAGCGGACAGCTTATGGTCTGCCTGGTGGTAAACGGCAGCAGTTTCCCGGAGGAAGAAACGCTTGCCGACGGGCTCTGGCAGCTTCCCGGCATGACCAGCCTGTCCGTCAATACCAACCGGGAGCGCACCAACGTGATTCTGGGCAAAAAGCTGCGCGTGGTGCGGGGAACCGGCTTCATCGAGGATTCCATCGGCGGCGTCACCTTCCGGATCTCGCCCCTTTCTTTCTATCAGGTGAATCCCGTCCAGACGGAGAAACTCTACAGCCAGGCCCTCGCTTACGCGGGCCTGACCGGAAAGGAAACCGTGTGGGATCTCTACTGCGGCATCGGAACGATTTCCCTGTTTCTGGCGAAACAGGCGGGAAAGGTGTACGGCGTGGAAATCGTCCCGGACGCCATCCGGGACGCCCAGGAGAACGCGGAACGAAACGGAATCACCAACGCGGAGTTCTTCGTGGGGAAGGCGGAAGAGGTGCTTCCGGAGAAATATGAAAAGGAAGGCATCCATGCGGATGTGATCGTGGTGGACCCGCCCCGCAAGGGCTGCGATGAAAGATGCCTGGAAACCATGGTGAAGATGCAGCCGGAGCGGATCGTGTATGTGAGCTGCGACTCGGCTACTTTGGCCAGGGATGTGAAGTATCTGCGGGAGAACGGGTATGAAATTGTGAAGGGGAGAGGGTGCGATATGTTTCCGGGGACGGTGCATGTGGAGACGGTTGTTCTTTTGTCCAAACTCAATGCTAAGCAGCATATCGAAGTGGAGTTGAATCTGGATGAGCTTGATTTGAGGAGTCGTTGCTTTTCTGACACAATCACTAAGCATGTATCAGAGTTCAGAGTTGGTTTTTCTGACGGATTAACTTAATCACATAGTAGCACCGGCGGAGAAATTGTAGCTCCGCCGGTGTTGTTTTATTGAATTAACATATGGTGGTGTCCTAGCTCTCGGACTTCAGTTATTTTCTGAAATAGAAACAGCTCCTAATATGGTATATCGTGAGAAAAACAATTCATCTATGATGGACTCCGCGTTATACTCTTTTCCCCAAAGCTCAAGATGACGTTTATCAATCGTATAAAGGCCAGTCTTAGGAATACGATCATCAGTCACAATAGTAGTGGTTCCAAAAATTTTGCGATGGTTTTGAATTGCTTCCCACATTTTGATGTTATCTTTTTGCCAATCTGGATGTACTTCAAGGACGAAATCGTCATAATACATAACAGGTTGGAATTGTTTTCTCACAGTTAGTGATTCATATTTTTTTGCATATGCCACCTTATGTGGGAATAACATCCCCATTATATTGGTATATACTTTTTTATATGAGCTTAGTATAGCCATTGGAAGTGTCATGTTTACACTCGAATCTTCTGGATCATTATTTATCAGCAAGATCCTCATTCTTGAGCTACCATCAGCCATTATCTCAAGAAAATTATTTGTGTGCGCGGGTAGGTGCCCGTTTTGAGTGGACACTCCTCCTGGGGTATAAACGATGGAATTTCCAACGTATGATAGATTAAATGATGGCATCTCAGTTGCTAATCCTTCAGCGATTGCCTTCAAGTCTACTCCATTAAAGGTATCAATAGCAACTTGAATATCAGATGCTACCAAGGTGAAACCGATATCAATATATCCGTATATGTTATTGGAGTTTTCATACGCTGGTGGTATTGATACTTTTTTCTCCATTTTGGCCAGCAGCTGTTCTCTTTTATTGTAGATTTGCGAAAGCTTTGAAGAATCCTTGATGGCAAACGAACCAGACGAAAGTCTTTCATAAATCTTACCACTACTAGTTATGTATGGCGGTTCGGAACCCTCGTCAATTTTAATTACATATACAACGCTGGTATCAACGGTAAACTTTTTCACATCAAAAGAAGGAGTAGGCGTTATAGAGTCGTGAATTGCTGTATGAATTCTCTGCTCGTTCCATTCGGTGCAACCTTCAATCTGTTTGTCATCAGAAACGCCAAGGAAAATATAGCCGCCAAACGTATTTGAAAAAGCAGATACTTCTTCCATCATTTTTTTAGGGGAAACTCTATCATCTTTGAGTTCAAAATAGAATGATTCATCGAAATCTATTTCAGAAATAGCAGACTCGATATCTGCTGGAGTTAAATTCATCCATTCTTTTCCGTTTATATTAACCATTATACTATTAATCACCTTCTAGCTTAGATACCTGTTCCAAATGAACACATTACACAAGTTTCTTCTTGAAAGCAGCCTAGATGCATTACAATCCCTTCACAATCTCCATAAACCGCTCCAGAGAATACGCCCCCGGATAATCAGGCTGCTTAGTCTGGAAAATCATGTAATACTTGTACTGCTTCCCGGCCAGCCGTGCCCACTGGTCTCCAATTTTTGCTTTAGCTTTGGATTCGTCGTTATCCAGGTGGTCGCCCTTGGTCTCCACCATCAGAACTCGTCCGCTCTGAAGCATCACGATGATGTCCGGGTAAGCATGAACGGGGCCGTTAATCTGGAAACCAAGTCTAGAGATATTCCGGTGCCACCACTTAACGTTGCCCAGTTCTGACAGCGCCCACACCACCTTGAACTCGTACTCGTTCATATCTTCTTCGGCGGTATAGAGCGATTTCGGCACCATCGACGTAAATGCCGTTGGGGAGATCACCGTAGGCAGCGCATAGTTGGGTAGACAGGAAATCTTGTCCTGCTCCAGCCAGGTATCAAAGACGCTGGAGCGATGCTCGGCAATCAATTCCTTCACCTTTCCCTGAATCTTTACAACATAAGGATACGGCGACTGTTCCAACTCGGATAGCTGATCTTCACTCATTGTGCCAATCACCCGGTCGATATACTCATCCAGCTCCTGGTCGTTGACGCAGTTCATTTTGGAAAGCTTTTGCTTGATAATGCCCTTACACAGCGAGAGTCGCTTTTCCGAGGGTTGGGTGTTGAACCATTCCCGGAAGAAGGCGCTGTCTCCGCCAGACAGCCTCCATGCCTTTGCGGTGCTGTCTTTGCTGTCGTCCACATCCACCCGTGCCATCTCTGCGTTGACCGTGGTGAAATCCACATGGGCGTCTTTGTCCCGCAGAGAGAAACCGCCCTCCAAATGCTCCAGTTCCAGGGGTTCATAGGCTTCTGAAAACAGGCTGGGGCCGGTCTCCAGCATAAACTGGGGGAAGCGGAGGGTAGTAGCTTCCTCTGCAAATTCCTCGTTCATGCGGAACTGATTCATCTTGTCGCGCACTTCCAAGGGAGCCTGACCTAAAGCGGTGTTGTCGGCCTGGTTGATCTCATCTTCATAGGTCTTGTTCTGTTGCAGGGCCTGTGACAGCAGGGGATCGGACTGCATGGTTCCATCCTGCACGGATTGCTCCGCCTCTAGCGTTGCCGCTTCAAAACGCGCCTTCAAATCCGTGCCGTCTACCTCTGGCATATCCGGTTCGTCGGTGGGAGACGGAACAATGGAAAGCTGCTCCGATTCCGGGGCAGAGACAGCCGCTGGGGCCTCCACATCCTGCGCCCGGTAATCACGGCTGCTGAAACCGGCGCTGTTCAGCCCGGCCACCACCTTTTCCAGCGTCTGGTGAAAATCGGCGGAAGAGGTAATGACGTAGGAAAGGTTCAGCACTTCACTACGATTTTTCTGCGTGTAGGGCAGGCGAAGTACACGCCCCAAAATCTGCTCTACATCCACCGCAGAAGTGCGGTTTGCCACCGTAGCCAGCACATAGGCAAAGGGACAGTCCCAGCCTTCTTTCAGTGCGTTGACAGTGATGATGTATCGGATAGGACAGTCTGGGGACAGCAAATCCATGTTTTTCAGTTCGTCCCTATTGCCAGTTTTGATGGCGATTTCCCGTTCGGGGATCCCACCGTCCACCAGCGTCTTTTTGATTTTTTCGTATGTGGTGCTATCCGCGCTGTTGCGGGGCTGGGCCTGGAACAGAACGATGGGGCGAATATAGCGTCCGCTGGTTTCCTGCTCCCGCTTAGCCTGTGCTTCCAGCTTGGCGCGAATGGCAATGGCATCACCATACACATCGGCCTGAGATTTACGGTTGTAGACGATGACCGGCAGTTTGACCATATTGGCCTTTTTCAGCCGTGCAGCATCCACGAACGTGATGATGTTGCTTTTCTTTTTGGGCGTGGCGGTCAGGTCAAACACAAAGCTGGGATTGAAATTTTTCAGCATTTCCACGCTCAAATCCGAGGTGGCATGATGGCTTTCGTCCACGATGACCACCGGATTCAGATAGCGGATCACCTGGATCAGCGCCGTCTCATCGGTGTCGGCCAGCAAAACCGATGGGTCGTCCATCCACTTGGAAAAGTCAGCCAGGTAGCCGTTTTCCTGGTAAGCTTTGCGCCCTTCCTTTTTGTTGGTGCGGAAGGAATCATAGCTGAAGACAAACAGGGAGAGCTGTTCCGTTACGACAGAGGGGGTGAAGTTCTGCCCCACGAGGGCCTGTTCCTTGGAGTACACCTGCACCCGCCCGCCAAAATCCACATCCAGCCGCTGCCGGTAGGGATGGTTCGGGTTTTCAAGTGCCCTGCGGGTCTGGGTCAGAATGGCTTCAGAGGGCACCAGCCACACCACAGCCTTGGCCCGGCGCTGAGGCATGGCATCAAAAATCGTACGCAAAGAACTGGCGGCGATGTAGGTCTTGCCGCCGCCGGTGGGCACCTTGGCGCACACATGGGGCACACCGGGGAGAACATCTACATAATTGGGCATACCGCCAAAACCCACCAGAACATTCTTTTCGTTCCAGAGGGCCTGATATGCCTTTGCCGGGCTTTGCAGCTCCACCACCAGCTCCAGGTAACGTGCAAGATCGGCAATGACTTCTTTTTGATAAGATTTCAGTTCCATTTCTTCACGCTCCTTTACAGCCGGGCAATATCCCGTGGAATTTTCTTGAAGGTGATATTGTGCTTGCGCAGCGTCTCCTGCGGGATAGCGCACAGGTCAGCGTAGATGGTGTAGCCCTCGGCTTTGGTCTGGATGGTAGCTAAAAAGGCATGATCCAGTGTGGTGACGCTTTCCCGCTTATAATAAAAGTAATAGGCAGTGTTGCGGCACAAACCCATGAAATAGGGCTCGTCCACGGGCTGCTCAGCAGATAGAGACTCTTTGGTCTCCATATAGTAGACGTATTCCCGAATCTTCTGCACGCCCACTTCCTCGTTGAGGTTTCCATCCGGCATCAACAGGGCCGGCCCCAACTCGTAGTAGCTGAAATTGCTGCCGGTGCCCTCCACCGCTTTCTTGCCCTCGCCATAACCCTGGATCACCCGCTTGACCCGTTCAGCGGTGATGCTGTCGGCGTAGGCCATCATCTCCACCAGGATGAATTTGCGGTGCCCGCCGTCGGCCTTGTTCATATTAAGTACAGCATGGGCGGTGGTGCCGGAACCGGCGAAAGAGTCGAGAATGATAGAATCAGAGTTTGCCGCAAGCTTCAAGATTCGAGTCAGTAAGCGAACAGGTTTTGGATAGTCAAAAACTGCTTTTCCTAAAATTGAAGCAAATTCTTGCGTCCCTTCCTGTGTATACCCGACCTCGGAGTTTGTCCACCATGTCCAAATGCCCTTTCCTTCTTTTTCTTTCAGGTAGGTTTTTTTACGTGGGACTCCACATCCATCTGCGCCAAACCACAGACGCCCTTCAGAAAGCAATGTATTATATACGCTTTCCAGATGCCGCCAGCATCTTCCTTCTGGGGGCTTCATTTTCATTCCACTTGGAGTAACAATTTCATACATCTGGTTTGGCCGCCATCCTTGAGCAGTAAAGTCAGACGAAACCCAAGGGCCACGTGGATCATTGTCAGGGTTTTTAAATTTTTCGGCATCCTTTCCTTCGATATCCAACAAGTTGAAACCATCTATCTGTGCATTTTTTGCATAGATCAAAATATATTCATGACCATTACTTAACTTTTTTCTGGCATCTGGAGAAGTCCTTTTTTGCCAAACAAGTGTTTCAATAAAATTATTAGCACCAAATATTTCATCACATATAATATGCAAATTTGCCTGCTCAGTATCATCAATGCTGATAAAAATAGCGCCATCCTCTGACAATAGTTTTTGCAGCAATTTCAGCCGCGGATACATCATGCACAGCCACTTGTCGTGACGGGAAAGGTCTTCACCCTCTTTGCCCACCACTTCGCCCAGCCATTTTCTGATTTTTGGGTCGTTGACGTTGTCGTTGTACACCCAGCCCTCGTTGCCAGTGTTGTAGGGGGGATCGATGTAGATGCACTTCACCTTTCCTTCGTACCGGGGCAGCAGGGCTTTCAGCGCCTCCAAATTGTCGCCGTGAATGATCATGTTTTCACTGCCATTGTCCTCGGCGTGCTGCCCGGTTTCATCATAGCTGTATTGGCGCTCCAGCACCCGGTACGGCACTTCCTTGTCGTGGTTCACCACTTTATCTTTTCCAATCCATTCAAGGGTGGGCATGATTATTTCCTCCAAAGATACAGGATAGCATTGGCCTGTTCCTGTATCTCATGATTTATAATTTCAAATGTTGCTCCCTTTTTTTGTAATAGTTTCCTAAAGGAATTTTCATACTCAGAAACAAATTTACCATTACAGTTTGCAATATTATTTTGTACATCTTCAAGTCGGATTAAATTGGTATCACGCAGAACATTTCTACAAAATAGAACTGTCTCAGGTGAAAATCTACCTGGATTTTTTGCTTCTATGTCGAGAGTTTCCTGCGCCGTTTGTCTGTGAGTAAGAAGACGAATATTTGTGTATTCATCGACAAGCTCCTGGCCAATTTGAAAATATCGGTCAGACACTGTTTTTATTTCGACATAGAGATCTTTGACTTTTGGGTAGTCACCAATATTCAGGTAGGCATTCAGTTTGTCTGTGGTCGTCCTGCATGACATCTGATATTTTTGAAGTAGGTTGATAGCAGTTGTTGGATCGGCAAGGCCATTATCCATGGTTGTTGTAAGAATACTTATCGGGTTGATTGAATTCAGGGATTCGGCGAAAACAGTCTCTATTTTCCTCCACTTTTCTTGTTCCTCTCTAAGATAACTGTCATGATGGATTTGTTTTCTAGTGAAAATGATTGTTCCCCAAAGCGTTACAATCGTTACGCCAGCCGCAAGCACGGTTCCATAATAAGAAAGCACATCGGAAGCATCCCACATGGTAACATAGCCACCGTGTTTATAGCATTCGTTGATGAGAATGGGAACACCGAATATGAGAATGATAGTAATAATAACTGTAGCCAATACTCTTTTTGCTCTAAGATTCATTTGTCACTCTGCCCTTCTTTTGCCAGTCTCGAAGCATTCGATGCGCCAAATGTCAAATCCACAATATCACCAATATTAACTCCCAATACGCCGCAAATTTTCCCCAGCGTTTCCAATGTCACTTCTTCATCTCGGTTCAGTTTTGTCATGGTGTTGGGGGCGATCCCCGCTGCTCGCCGCAGATCAGCCTTGCTCATTTTTCGGTCAATGAGCAGTTTCCAGAGTTTATTGTAAGAGATGACCATATTGGTGCCCTCCGGTCAGAGAATTCGACTTTTTTATTATATCAGATATTGACGCTTGGGACAATTGGTTTTCGCACCCCAATGCGAAAATAGTCAACCAAGACCGAGGGTTCTGCAAGGCTTCTTCGTAGGCTCTGTCCAGCCGCCGCTGAACAAATACAGCCACAGAAATCTGCCCGCTATCCGGGCAAATCTCTGTGCCTGTTTTACCTGTTCGGGCAGGGGAGCATCCATTGTGTGGGAACAGGATGGATAGTCACTGCACGGACAGGCGGGGTGTCCAGAGGGGCGCAGCCTCTTTGACTCTGGATTTCCAATAGGGGCGAGCAGCATCCCTGTTGGCACACGACTTTCTCCCGGAAAGTCTAGTGTTGTTATACCTTTGTGGAGCAGATGGCAGCCGGAATTGTCGCACACCCCGGAAAGTGTGGCTTCAGTTGCGGCGTTCTGGCGGGAAAGGTTGCCCCTTCTGGGGCAGCATAAGCGACAGAAAAAAAGGCTGACAGGCGGTGCAGGTATGCACTGTCTGCCAGCTGTGTCATCTGCGGAACAAAGGTATATCAAAGCCCCCGTCAGCAGCTGCTTACCATCGTATCAGAACCACCACGGCAGTTTCCCGCACAGGCTGTCCATCGCCTCGCCCTCCACCTTCTTTGTCCGGCTCTCGCTGAGGTGGAAATGGAGCTCTGCGCCGATCAGTGGGTGCTCGATTCCATCGGTAAAGCCATAGCGATACAGCAGATAGGTCTGCTCTCTGGCAGTCAGCTTGCCCAGCGCCGCATATAATTCCATCAGCTGTTCTTTTTGGATATAGATTTGCTCCGGCGTTTGAGTGTGCGGATCGGCTATGGCTTCGATCCGCAGCATCCGTTCATCATCTGAGAGAATGTCATCCAGATATACTCTCTGGAATCCGGGACCGTCTTCCTTATCCACCATTTGTTGTTCAAACTGAGCAAGGGCTGCACGGATGCAATCTGTCATTACGGATCTGGGAAAAGAGATCGCCAGAATGGAGCGGCAGAAAGTCTTTGAGAGGGAACTGTCCCAGTCGGTGAATATACCTTTGACAGGACGTCCGGCATCCGGCAGCGCGGGAAAGGAAAAGACCGTGAGGGCTTCGGAGGAATACAGGGCAAATTCCCGGTGGTGGCAAAGAAGGATGATTTTGATAAGTTTAGGAATAATTTTTTGATAAAAGCATAAAATATTCCCAACTTTATTCCCAATGTGTTATAGTATTAATGTTGGGAATAAAAGTTGGGAAAAGGATGAAGAATGATGAATATTGAAAAATTAGTCTTGGATTTATGTGCGTATGATGACGAACAGGAATGGTTTGAATTTAAAGAAAACTGGTTTCAGCCGGAGGTGTTGGGCGAATATGTTTCAGCACTTTCAAATGCGGCTGCATTCCATTATAAGGCTCAAGCCTATTTTGTGTGGGGTGTAAATGATGAAACCCATGAGGTTGTAGGTACAACATTCAATCAATATGGGGACTACAATAAAGAACCTTATCAGAACTATTTGGCGAGAAATTTATCTCCGAGTATCAATTTTTCGTTTGAGGAAGCAGTTATAGATGATAAAAGAGTTGTTGTTCTGGTCATTCCTGCAGCAGAAGAAATCCCGACAGCTTTTAAGGAAAAACGATACATCCGCATTGGTTCGTCCAAAGCCAATTTGAAGGATTATCCGAAAAGAGAGATACAGCTGTTTAAAATTCTGGACGGAAGAGTGGAAACCATTGAAACTCTGGCGGCAAAATACCAGGAACTGACGTTTTCTAAACTGTTTGGGTATTATGGCTCAAAAGGGATTGTTTTAAATGAAAAAACTTTCGAGAAAAATCTCGGCTTGAGGAATAAAAACGGAGAATATAATCTGTTGGCACAGTTGCTTTCGGATAATTCGCATTTTCCACTAAGAGTTTCGATTTTTGAGGGAAAAACGAAAGGATCTAATTTATTCTCTGTAAGAGAATTTGGCAATAACTGTCTGCTCTATACGTTGGATGAAGTTTTAAGGTATGCAGATGTATTGAATCTGATCCAGACAGATGAAAGGGAGCGGGTAGTGGAACGTCCGGAAACACCGTTGTTTGATAACAAAGCCTTTAGAGAAGCAATTATAAATGCAGTTTTGCATAATCTGTGGGTAAGCGGAAATGAGCCAATGATTTCTGTGTTTTCAGACAGGATAGAAATTTTATCCAGAGGGACACTGCCGCCGGCACAGACAATGGAGGGATTTTTTCTGGGAGAATCGGTTCCGGTAAATGAAAAGCTATCAGAAATCTTTTTGCAGCTGCATATCAGTGAAAAATCAGGCCGCGGCGTGCCTAAGATCATTGAGACTTATGGAAGGGAAGCATTTACTTTCAGAGAAAATTCGATTGTTGTCACGATCCCGCTGCATCATATAAAAAAGGTTGGGAATAAAGTTGGGAATAAAAAAGGATTAAATGCAAGAAGGCAAAGAATCATCACGGAAATGAGAGATAATCCGAATATTACTACCAGTGAACTGCATCAAATATTGGGAATCAGTGAAACGGCAGTGGAAAACAATCTTACATTCCTGAAAGAGAATGGATATGTGGAAAGGGTTGGATCTAAAAAGACTGGTTATTGGAAAGTACTTGAGTGAATGATATGAGAATTAATAATAAATGAAACAAGGCATCCGGGATTATAATTACGAAAAAGGAATGGGTGCTTGATGGAGCAACGGTGATCTATGGCAGGCTACGGAACTGAGAGTGACTTTGGATTACGAGTTCTCTGAAGAGAAAAAAATTTCCTATCGCAGTCTTTCCATGGATGAAATCATCCATCACCTTGCGATGTTTATTTCGAGGCTATGGCAGATTCACGTATTCGGAGAGGGAAACACTAGAATGATGGCGGTGTTCTTTATCAAATATCTGCGTACTCTTAGGTTTGACGTGACGAATGATATTTTTGCCGAGAATGCGTGGCATTTCCGGAATGCCCTCGTCCAGGCAAACTATAATGATTTGAAAAATGGTATCCACGAGACGACGGAGTATCTGGAACTGTTCTTAAGAAATCTTTTGCTGAATGAGCATCATCCGCTTTAAAACCGGACATTGCACATCAGCGGCACTTTCAAAGAAACAGAAAAACCGGACATTGAAATGACAAAACCGGACATTAAAGGGCGAAAAGCGGACATTGAGAAACTGTTTCAGCCAAAAACAGAAAGCCATATTCTCAATCTTCGTGAGGCGTTTCCATGTGGGGCGATCTTTGGACGGTCGGATGTGATGAAAATTATCGGTATTAAGCCGTCCAGAGCATCGGAGCTTCTGAAAAAGATGACAGAGTACGGCATTATCGAACCGGTATCCGGATATGGAAAAGGGAAATACAGATTCAGGAAGGAGCAGAGCTGAGGAGATGGCTCCTTCCTGTTTTCTATAATTATTGCCTCTTTCTGAACAATAAATTTGGGCCAATAACGGGAAAAGATAGATTCAATGCTTTGAATCGCTTCTTCTTTCATACCAAAAATCAAGATTTTTCTTTATATTATGATACATTTCATATTTCTCGTCATCTTCATCTCCCATATAACGGGGGAGCATAGGATCGTGTGTTCCAGTTTCCATGTAGTCATATATGTAGGTGCAGCATTCCCTGATTTTTTTCACATCTATAATAATATTAAACTTCTTGTCCAGTATCTGACAGATGGTCATAAGTATCGTGTCGTTCACCATATTATTGATAAAGTCGATTCTTTCCGGATTCACCAGGTATTCGATCTCATCGTCAGATATTTCATTTGCATTATAAGCCAGATCAAATGGACTCATGGAGGCTTTTTTCGACTCATATATTTGGGGATAGCAATTTGACCAATCTTCATATTTCATATCAGCTTCTTTTCCAAAGTGTATTAAGTAATCCCGTTTATAACGTTCAAACGCTTCCTTCTTTTTTCCTTCGGAATCCCCTTCTAAAAAATAAGGCTCCATTGATATGGTCTCATTATGTTCAAGTATGCTCTTTTTTACATCAAGAAATGAATCTTTAATTTTGAGGGTGATGTTTTTTGAAACGCTTTTTTTATAGTGTTCAGGGACGAATTCCATCAGATAATCCCGTGCATCTATATATATGAACATATCTTTATCTATTTGCGGAATATCCTCCCATTTTTTCCCTTTAAACTCTTTGGGCATTATCTTCCTGATATGATGCCTTATGGTTTCTTTTTCTTCATTAGATAAATTTGTCAATTGGTAAGCCGCAAAGATATCCGTATGAATGGTGGGTTTCTTCGCCATAACTGTTCATCTCCTTTTCCGAAATCCTGTTTTTATTAAATAAATCCTGTTTTTAAAAATGGGATATTTTTCAAAAACTTCCGCTAAATTCTCTCTATGTGTACATTTTATACGAAATAAAGGAAATAATCAAAAAAATTTACGGATCCTATTTTTGAAAGTAGAATGTATATATGAAAAGGAAATACCGGTAATATTCCTGAAACAGAAAGGAGTAAATTTTATGATGAAAAAACTGAATAAGTTCGTTCGTTTCGATTGTCAAGCCTTCCTTGCCGGGAAGGTAATACAGAATCTGAACGCTAAGCCCTGGACAGATCGTGAAACGAAGGAGATTCTCGGAACGATTCTTGAAGTTGTTATCGTCAGGGATCATATAGATTATCATCTGAATTCTGACGAACAACAGGAAAACAACCTGTACGAGAAGATTAATGTCAAGGTAGCCAAAATTGATCTTCAGGTTCCGGCCGGCGCGGGAATTGAGTTTGTAAACCCGGTTGGAACCATTTACGGAGAGTTCCAAAACAAGCTGAGCATCCGTTGTGACGATGTGAGGATTCTTCAGGGTTCCAGGGAATAGGATTGATACACAGATACCCGGTACGGCAATCACCGTATCGGGTATCCGCTTTCTCCCACTGGCTCCACCAGGCAGTGGCTGGGGCGTATGTATACCGTTGTTGATATGACAAAATTTATCCGATGTCAATGAATCGCTTCTGTTGTGAGGTCTCAAAGGGAAAGCTCGTCCTGCTGGAAAGCGGAGACGGAAAAGTCAAATTCACGGTTACACGCCCTGTTTCACAGGAAAAATTAACAGATGAAAAGATCAATTCAAGAGCAGATGACCCTTCCGGCTTCCAGGAGAGTGTGAAAGCCAATTATTTTTTCCTCACCGCGTTGCTGACAGCCAGAACGGCACCGAACAGAACCGCCGCGCAGGGCCAGATGATCCAGGTGCGCTGCCAGTCCATAGTATGGAAACTCCATCCAAGGTAAATTGCCGTAACCACACACCAGTATACGGTGGTGACGGTTTCGTTCCTCTTTTCGGAGGCCTTTTTCTCACGGGTATAATCCCCTTCCTCCAGAAGCTTCTGAAAGGAACCGAACACCACGCAGGTCCGCACCAGGAAAAATACGCCCACAGCTACGAGCAGCAGGCAGAGAAGAAAGCCGTAAACGCCTGTCATTCCGCCCAGATCCAGAACACCGAAGGCAAACAGGGGAATGGCGCTGAGGATGCAGAGAATGATGCCGATGATCAGGAAAAGGCCGTGGGAAGGCTCATAGCTTTTCTTTCTTTTTTCAACCACCCCGGTCACGCCGTATGCCAGCTCGATGGGCTCCTTTTCCAGATATTCAAAGCGCTCCGTTTTTCTCCCGCAATAGAGGAAGAGAGAGACCGCCACGGCGACCATTACCAGAAGAACTGTAAAACCGGATGCCACCGCCAGGGCTTCCGAAATCACATAGCCGCCTTCCTGATCGGCAAGACAGGCGAGGAGAATCAAAAGAACGGGAGAAAGGATGCACATGGAAACACCCGCTGCAATTCTGGGAGCCATGCTCCAGACCGTATCCAGAAATTCGTTCGCCTCTTCCAGCGAAACAGCCCTTACGGAACCTTCTGTTCCCGGCATGGATTCTCCGGCTGGCATGACGGCCGGAAGGGCCTCTTCTTCCGGTTCCCCAGAATCTTTCAGAAGATAATCGGTGCTGACCCCGAAAAGCTCGCTCAGCTTCAGAATTTTATCCAGATCAGGAATGGAAGCCGCGCTTTCCCATTTGGAAACCGACTGTCTGGAGACCCCGAGCTGCCCGGCAAGCTCCTCCTGGGACCATCCGTTTTTCTTCCTCAATTCAGAGATCTTATCTGCTAATATCATGAATCTGTCCTCCTGTATTTGACTTTGTAAGTTTGTAATTTGGTTTGTTTTCCTTAAGGAAGGTTCGTCGCCGAACGAACTTTGCAGTGAAAACCGGCGAAGGCTGTTTCCCTGTGCTGTACGTTTCAGCAGCTTTATCATAGCAGAACCGGCGCGCGCACGCTACCATGCGCGCTTGGCAAATGCCAGGCAATTTGCCTGGAAATCTGTCAACTGTCGGTTGCATGGGCTGCTTTCGGCTTTACTGCAGGTCTTTTCTTCTGCCCGCGGCAATGTAACTGTTCACTGGCAAGCCAGAGAACAGTAACGCGACAATTCCCTCCGATACCTCTCCGCTCACATAAACATTGCCTGCCCGACGAAGAAAGAATATAATGAGAATGCCGAACAAAAACGAGAAGCGACGAAGGGGGGGAGCCGTATGAAAAGAGGCATGGTTTTTGCGGTGGTGTTCTGTATGTTTTTTTCGCTGTGTTATGGAATGGACATGCCGGTTCTGGCGGCGGACGGGGGATTTCAGAAGGTCACGCTTTCTCTGAACAGCAATACCTCTGATTCCGCGTCCATTGACCTGTATCTGCGGGATTCGGTGCATTATATCACCATCAATGATCTGTGTACGCTTGCCCGCTGTACGCAGTCTGCGGAGGGAAGCCGTCTTTCTGTAGCGCAGGGAATCAGGCGCGTGGAGCTGGATCCCCAGAATCAGCGCTTTGAGGATGGCTGCCAGGAGGGAGAGCTTCTGATTCCGGAGGTGTCAGAAGGAGAATATGCGGTTCCTGCGCTTCTGTTTTTGAGCTATTTTAAGGCGGCTGCCTTTATCAGGGATGAGACTCTCTACTGCAGAATGCCTCAATTCACGGTCTGGGAGGCTCTGGATACGGCGGAGCGGGAGTGTCGCCCGTCCCTCCTTCTGGATGGCGCAAGGAGGGCGGACGGTTTTGCGGAAAGCATCAGGGAAGCAGGAATAAGGGCGCTCTACGGGGATCTTCATTCGGAGAAGGGAGAGGCTTTTATCGAGGCGCTTGGGGATACCTTTTCCATTCAGGAGGAACCGGAGGAATGGTATATCCGCTTCTATTTTGATATGCTGGAAGAGCCGTTTTCCGCTCTTGCGTTTGGAGCCTGTGAAGTGGGGCGCGGCGGATACGGGCAAGCGGAAGACTCAGAGCGGAAGCACTTCGGAGCCGGATTTTATGAAGCGTTTCTTCAAAAAAATCAGGCGGAGCCTGAGAATATGGACAGGAGGCTGCTTCTGGCCGCCGCGGCAGTGGAAACGGCTCAACTCATGAAGGCCGTAAAGGCTGTGAACGCTCTGGCTACGGAGAAAAACGGTACGCCCGGTGTCGGAGCGCTGCAGCTGGAGATGAAAACCAGAGAGTTTTTTACGGGAGATGCCTGTCGGGAAGCGCTTGCGTCCGCGGATGTTTCCGGCGCGGAGGAAATCTGCAGGAGCCTGGAGGCCTTTCTGGGAGACGCGCTCCGGTGGTTTGAGGAGGAATTTTCCCTGTCCGGTTCCGGGGTAAAAGTCCTGAAGGATGAGTTCAGTGTGCCGGAGCTGGAGGCGCTGTGTGGACAGGCGGAGCAGAGGGCGCAGGAGTTTCTGGCAGCGCTTCAGGAACAGGGGGAGGAGCCTGAGCTTTACGGCAGCTATATACAGGAGAGGCAGGCGTACTGCCGCGCGGCAATTGCCCTGTGTGAAGAACAGCTTGCAGGATGGACGGAGGATAGCTGCGCCTGGGATTACCAGACCGTTTCTCCCCGGAACCGGATAGAAGGACTGAAGCTGTCCCTATACCGCCTGACCCGGTTTCAGGAGGATGGAATGGATGACTGTCTGCCCCTGGATGTTGCTTTTTTCCCGGATCAGCCGGAGCAGCCCACCGTAAACCTGTATACGGTATGGAAAAGACATCTGCAGACATCGGGAGAGGAGGAGGCGTATTTCCTCCCGGCGGATTATGACGGGGACGGAAGAAAAGAGGCCTTTGGTTTTACCGGAATCTTTGACGGACAGAAGGGATATGATGAAGTGAAAATCTATTATCTTAGCTCTGTGGGGGAAGTAGTCTGCATACGGAGTCAAACGAAATATGGGGACCCATTGTACGGCTATCTGCTGGCGCAGCCGGTTGGTGATACAGAGGAAGGCGAAAATTACTTCCTTTCCGCATCAGGCGACAGATTGCTGGTATGGGAGATCAGCGCGTACGGCAGCGGAAGCAGCTCGGTTATTCTGGGGGTAAAAGACGGAAAAGCTCATGAATCCGCCATTTCGGAGCAGTACATGACCTTTCGGCAGACCGGTCCCGATCAGTTTACGGGATTGATCTCTGATTTTTCGCAGGGCTTTCATGCGTATATGGAACAACAGTTTTTCTATATAAGGAGTACAGGAGAATTCCAGCCTGCAGGCTGAGGAAGATGTGAGAAAAAGGAAATCATATGAACACACTGGGAATCGACATCGGCACCACGTCCATCTGCATGGTTGTGTATCAGGAAGAAGAAAAGAAAATTTTAATGAGCAGAAGCGCTTCAAACGCGTTTCTTCCCCAGGGAGGCTTCCGGCAGGATGCGGAGACAATTGTCAGAAAGGTGCAAAATCTGCTGAAGGAGGTATCCGGCTTTCCTTTCGACGCGGTCGGGATCTCCGCCCAGATGCATGGCATTGTTTATGTCAACGCGAAAGGAGAAGCGGCGACGCCGCTTTACACCTGGAAGGAAGAATGCGGAAACCTTCCCTTTCGAGGGCGGGAGAGTTATGCGGAATATCTTTCCCGAATGACAGGATATCCCATGTATACCGGTTATGGAAGCGTCACCCATTTTTATCTGCGGGAAACGGGGAAAATACCCGCGGATGCGCAGGGGTTCGTGGACATCGGCGATTATCTGGCCATGCGTCTGACGGGCAGTACCCGGCGCAGGGTGAATGAAAGCCTGGCGGCCAGCTTCGGGGGATTTGACCTGAAAAAGGGAAGGTTCGATTTTGAGGAGCTTCGAAAGGCGGGGGTGGACACCGGATTTTACCCGGAGATCTGTCCCTGGGAAAAGGCTGCGGGTTTTTATGAGGGAAAGCCGGTGTTTACTGCGGTGGGAGATAATCAGGCCAGCTTTCTGGGGGCGGTCCGGGACCCGGAAACGGGCATCGGCGTCAACGTGGGGACCGGTTCTCAGGTTTCCGTATTCGCGCGGGGCCTTTGTGCGGAAGCGGCAAAAGGCGGAACGGACGTGCGGCCTTTTCCCGGAGGGGGATATCTGTACGTGGGCGCGTCCTTAAACGGAGGCAAGGTATATGAACGGCTCGCTGCCTTCTTCGCAGAAGTATGCGGCCAGTTCGCGGGAAAGGTGCCGGACCTTTCCGATATTTATGAAAAAATGTCTGAGATTGCCGAAAAGAAACAGACCACGGACCTGAAAGCCCATCCGGCCCTCTACGGAAGGCGCGGCGGCCCGGAGGACAGAGAAACGTCAGGATTTCTGGGGTTGACCGATGAGAATTTTCACCCGGCCGACCTGATTCGGAGCTACGTGCGCGGTATGGCGGAGGAGCTTGCCGGTCTGTATGAGGCCTTTCCAGAGGCGGTAAAAAAGGGCAGAAACAGTCTGACCGCTTCAGGAAACGGGCTGCGCAGAAACGCCCTTTTTCGGGAAGAGGTGGAGAAGGTTTTCGCACTCCCTCTGACTTTTTCCGGGCATGAGGAAGAGGCGGCGGCCGGAGCGGCCATCTTTGCGGGCAGAATGGCAAGGATCAACGGTTTATGACGAAGGAGAGAAGCTATGAATTATGAAATGAGACGGCAGAAGGTATATGAAAAAATGGAGGAGCATTCCGTTCTGATTCTGTTTTCGGGGATCGAGAGACATGTCAGCGCAGATGAGTATGCGCCCTTTGAGGCCAACAGAAATTTTTTCTATCTGACAGGTCTTCGACGGGAACGGATGATCCTCGTCATGGATCAGTCGGGAGAAAAGAGAAAAACGACGCTTTACATCCCTGCATTTGACCTCGATGCGGTCCGCTGGACGGGAAAAATGGTGACGGCGGAGGAAGCGAAGGAGATTTCCGGAATTGATGAGATCGCCTATACGGATGCATTTGAAAGCCGCATCGGCGGCGTCATGACCAGAGAAATAGTGAATACCCTGTATTTTGACTGCTACCGCCACCAGACGGAGGATATGCCCGATTATAATGCGGTTCGGGCGAGGGAGTTCGGAGAGAAATATCCGGGCGTGGCGGTCAGA
The DNA here is from genome assembly GCA_900544445.1 of uncultured Lachnospiraceae bacterium. Taxonomy (GTDB): domain Bacteria; phylum Bacillota; class Clostridia; order Lachnospirales; family Lachnospiraceae; genus Eisenbergiella; species Eisenbergiella intestinigallinarum. The sequence goes on along the minus strand of UQVK01000004.1, from coordinate 11,560 downwards.
AATATTTTTCCTGTGATCGCGGGACTCCGCACGCAGAAGGACGAGGATGAGGTGGCGCTGATCCGGGAGGCGATCTCCATCACGGACCGGGCGCTGCAGAATGTGATGAGTCATCTGAAACCGGGAATGGAGGAGTATCAGGCGCAGGCGGATTTTGAATACATGGTTCATTATCTGGGCGCGGACGGCACATCGTTCCCCACCATTGCGGGAAGCGGGGCCAACGGGACCATGCTTCATTACGAAACGAACCGGGATACCTGCGAGGATGGAACGCTGCTTCTGCTGGATCTCGGCGCGAAGGTTCAGGGATACTGTGCCGATATTACCAGAACCTATCCGGTAAACGGCGTTTTCACACCCCGTCAGAGAGCGGTTTACGAGATGGTTCTTGCCGCCAACCGCGCCGTCGCCGCGGCAGCCAGACCCGGCGTCACACTGAGCGGGCTGAATGAGATCTGTAAGCAGGTTCTGGCAGAGGGCTGCATGAAGCTTGGGCTGATTGACAGCGCGGAGAAAATCGGAACCTATTACATGCACGGCGTCTCCCATCACCTGGGCATCGATGTTCATGATGTGAGCGCGGGACGGGACGAGCCGCTGAAGCCCGGCGCCGTGATCACCGATGAACCCGGCCTGTACATTGACGAGTGGGAAATCGGCATCCGGATCGAGGATGATCTGCTGATCTGCGAGGATGGGTGCGAGGTCCTGTCGGCAGATGTGATCCGCGAGGCGGATGAGATTGAGGCTTTCATGGCACAGGCGAAGCAGGAATGAGAGTTCCTTTCGGAAGCTTATTTTCCAAAATCCCATTTAAAAAAGATTGTATTCCTCTCCTGCCTGCGGTAAAATAGCCTCAAATGTTTTAAGGAGTCTGTAGTATATGAAAAAACAATGGTGGCACCGAACGGTGGGATATCAGATTTATCCCAAAAGCTTTCAGGATACGAATGGAGACGGAATCGGGGATCTGCAGGGTGTGATCCGGCATCTGGATGAGATCGCGGCGCTGGGAGCAAATGTGATCTGGCTGTGTCCGGTTTTCCCATCTCCCATGGCGGATAATGGATATGATGTGTCTGACTACATGGATATTGATCCCTGTTTTGGAAACATGGACGATATGAAGGAGCTGATTGCAAAAGCGAAGGAAAGGGGGATCCGGATCCTGATGGATCTTGTGGCAAACCATTCCTCTGATCAGCATGAGTGGTTTCGGAAGGCGCTGCAGGATCCTTACGGAGAATATGGACAGTATTATGTATTTCGGGAAGGAAAGGCAGGCGGTCCGCCGAATAACTGGCGTTCCATCTTCGGGGGGAGCGCATGGGAGCAGGTTCCCGGCCGGGAGGGACTGTATTATCTGCACCTGTTTACGAAACAGCAGCCGGATCTGAACTGGGAGAATCCAAAGCTCCGGGAGGAGATCTATCAGATTATCCGGGACTGGATGGCTCTGGGGCTGGGAGGCTTTCGGCTGGACGCGATCAGTCATCTGAAGAAAAACTACGAATATGCCGACCTTCCGCCGGATGGGCCGGACGGCCTGCGCCTGGCCTTTGAGGACATCAATAATGTGGACGGCCTTTCCGCTTTTCTGAAGGAGATGAAGGAGAAAGCGTTTGCGCCGACGGACGCGCTGACCATCGGAGAATACGATAACATGAAGCCGGAGGATGTGGAGGATGTGATCGGGGAAAACGGAAGCTTCAGCTCCATTTTTGATTTCAGCCATACCCATCATAACGTGAGCTATCCGGAATGGAATTATGACACGGTTTCCATGTTTAACGATTACCGGGACAAGCTGTTTAAGGCACAGCAGGTGGTCGGAGGGCGCGGCCTTCTGTGCAATTTTCTGGAGAATCATGATAAAGACCGGTGTATTGACCGTTTTCTGGCAAAAAAGGATCAGAACCGTTACAGCATCCGTATGCTTCCGGTGACCAATTTCTTTTTTCCGGGCCTGGTGTTTCTGTATCAGGGGCAGGAAATCGGAATGCGGGATTATCCCAAAAAGAGCATGGACGAATATGTGGACGGGCCTACCCATGCGGAATATGAGGATTTCCTGAGAAAGGGCCTGACACCGGAGGCAGCCCTGGATCGTATTAACGGAAACAGCAGGGAACACAGCCGGACCCCCATGCAGTGGAACGGCGGGCCGTATGCAGGCTTTTCTGATGTGGAGCCCTGGTTTGCGGTCAATCCAAACCATACATGGCTGAATTATGAAGCGCAGGAAAAAGATCCGGATTCGTTGTTACATTTTTATCGAAAAATGGTTTCGGTGAGAAAACGACCGGACCTGGAAGATACCTTCATTTACGGAGCGTTCCTTCCACGTTTCCAGGACAGAAACGGAATTCTGGGCTATGAAAGGTACGACGGGAAAAACCGGCTGCTGATCATTACCAGCGCCCTGCCGCAGGAAGCAATCCTTTCCTTTGCGGAAACGGATGAAGAAGCGGAGCAAATGGTAGAGGAGGTTCTTCTGAATAATTATGAAGAGCCGCCGTCTTTCAAAAGAGAGCTGATGATCCGGCCCTGGGAATGCCTGGTCCTGAAGCTGGGCAGCGTAAAGGAAAGGGAAGGCCGGATGCGGTCCGAAGCATGAGGAAGAATGGGGAGAAACGGAGACGGTCCGTTCCCTCGGTAAAATCGTATGCGGCCATATGGCCGCAGGAAAAGAGGCAGATATGAGACAGAAAAAGTGGTGGCAGAACGCCGTCGTTTATCAGATTTATCCCCGCAGCTTCTGTGACAGTACGGGAAGCGGAATGGGAGACCTGAAGGGAATCATCGGAAAGCTGGACTATCTGGAGAAGCTGGGAATCGACGCCATCTGGCTTTCCCCGGTTTGCCGTTCGCCGCAGGACGACAACGGCTATGATATTTCGGACTATCGGGACATCGATCCCCTCTTTGGAACCCTGTCCGATATGGAGGAGCTGATCGCGGAAGGAAAGAAGCACGGCATCCGGATCATTCTGGATCTGGTGCTGAACCATTCCTCGGATGAGCATCCCTGGTTCCTTGAGGCGAAAAAGAGTAAGGACAACCCCTATCATGATTATTATGTATGGCGGGACGGCGTGGAGGGAGAGTATCCCAACGACATGCGCGCCTGCTTCGGCGGTCCGGCCTGGGAGTGGGTGCCGGAGCTTGGCCAGTATTATTTTCACCAGTTCTCCGTGAAGCAGCCGGATTTAAACTGGGAGAATCCGAAGCTGCGCCGGGAAATCTATGACATGATCCTGTGGTGGATGGACAAGGGTGTGGGCGGCTTCCGCCTGGACGTGATCGACCAGATCGCCAAGGAGCCGGACCTGAAAATCACTAACAACGGGCCGAGGCTGCATGAATTTATCCAGGAGCTCTCCAGAGAAACGTTCCAGAAGGGGGATCTGATCACCGTGGGCGAGGCCTGGGGCGCGAACACGGAAAACGCGAAGCTTTACAGCAATCCGGACGGAAGCGAGTTTTCCATGGTGTTCCAGTTTGAGCACATCGGTCTGGATCAGATTCCGGGGAAAGAAAAATGGGATCTGGCTCCGCTGGATTTCAGGAAGCTCAAGGAGGTGCTGGCGAAATGGCAGAAGGCCCTCTACGGCTGCGGATGGAACAGTCTGTTCTGGAACAATCATGACCTGCCCCGCATCGTCTCCCGCTGGGGTAACGATGGAAAATACCGGGTGGAATCCGCCAAAATGCTGGCCGCCCTGCTTCATGGCCTGCAGGGAACTCCCTATATTTATCAGGGAGAGGAGCTCGGCATGACCAACGCGGGAATGGAAGATATCGCGGATTACCGGGACATCGAATCCCTGAATATGCATAAAGAACGCCTGGAGGCCGGATATAGAGAGGCGGATATCATGGCGTCGCTCAGGGCGAAGAGCCGGGACAACGCTCGCACGCCCATGCAGTGGGATGACAGCGAAAACGCGGGCTTTACCACGGGTACGCCCTGGCTGAAGGTGAATCCCAATTATAAGCAGATCAATGCGGCTTCTCAGGTAAATGATCCGGATTCGGTATTCAGCTTCTACCGCAGGCTGGTGGAGCTGAGAAAGGAATACGACGTTTTCGTGGACGGCGCGTTTGAACTGCTGTATGCGGATGATCCGGACATTTTCGCCTATACCCGGACCACGCCGGAGGAAACGCTGACGGTGCTGTGCAATTTCCATGACGGCGAAGCGGCGCTTTCCGAAAAAAGCGGAGAGAAGATCAGGGAAAGCGGTCTGGGAGAGCTTCTGATCAGCAATTATAAGGATGTGGATGAGACGAAGCTGCGTCCCTATGAGGCGAGGATGTATCTGAAGAAGACGGTCTGAAAGGCGGAAGCCTGAGAAGAGGAGCGCTTCGGCATGGAGGTAACAATGGAAAAAATCCTGCTGCTGGAGGATGATGCCGCGCTTGGGGCGGGAATCGGGATGGCGCTGCAGACCCCGCAGACGGCTGTTGTTCTCTGTCATACACTGGAGGAGGCCCGAAGGGAGCTGGCGCAGGAGGTCTTCAGCCTGCTGATTCTGGATATCAACCTGCCGGACGGCAGCGGGCTGGAGCTTCTGCGGGAACAGAAAAGCATCCATCCGGAGGTGCCGGCGATTTTGCTTACGGCTAACGATCTGGAGCTGGATGAGGTCACCGGGCTGGAGGCCGGAGCGGATGATTACATCACCAAGCCATTTTCCCTGTCGGTACTCCGGGCGCGGGTGGCCGTTCAGCTCAGGCGCGGCAAGGCTGTGTCAGCGGCGGTGCTGACCACGGGGCCCTTCCGGTTTGATTTTGACCGGATGGAGTTTTACAGGGACGGCAGGGCGGTGGAGCTGTCCAAAACCGAGCAGAAGCTGCTGCGTGTCCTGGTGGAAAACCGGGGCCATACCGTGAGCCGTTCCGTTCTGGTGGACCGGGTCTGGACGGACGGGGCGGAATATGTGGAGGAAAATGCGCTGTCGGTTACCGTGAAGCGGCTTCGGGCCAAGCTGGAAGCGGAACCTGCAAAACCGCAGTACCTGCGGACGGTATACGGCATCGGCTATACATGGACGGCCGATGAGACAGCCGGAAGCGGAGTGCGTGCGGCCGCAGATGAGAGGCAGGCGGGTGGGAGCCGGAGGCCGGACGGTCTGGAATGAGGATAGATATGATTGGATATCTGGTTGCGGGAGCGGGCATCCTGACAGGGATCGGGATCGCCCTCTGGAGCCGTCTGCGGATGGCGCGGACATACAGGCGGATGGAGGAGATGCTGGAGGCGGCGTTGAACGGAAGCTTTGCAGAGGGAACCTTTGATGAAAGCCGTCTGTCCGCGCTGGAAAACCAGCTGCATCAGTATCTGGCCGCCGGTTCGGTATCTGCGGAAAAACGGAAGAAACGGGAGGAGCAGATCAGCACCCTGATCTCCGACATCTCCCATCAGACCAGGACTCCGGTTGCCAATCTGCTGCTTTACGCCGGACTGCTGGAGGAACAGCCGCTCGCACCGCAGGCGGGAGAGTGCGTCAGGGCCATCCGGACCCAGGCGGAAAAGCTGCAGAGCCTGATCGAGGCACTGGTCAAAACCTCCCGCCTGGAAACCGGGCTTCTGACCCTTCATCCGAAGCCGGGGAAGATCAGTCCGGTGGTGGAGCGCGCCGTTTCCCAGTACGAACCAAAGGCTTCTGAAAAGGACATTTCCCTTGCGGTGAAAAATACGCGGGGAAGCGGAGTTTTTGATCCCAAATGGACGGAAGAGGCTCTCTGCAACCTGCTGGACAATGCGGTGAAGTACACACCCTGCGGCGGCAGCGTGACCGTGGAGGTGAGAGAATATGAAATGTTTTCCGCCATTCAGGTGACGGATACCGGGCCAGGCATTCCGGAGGAAGAGCAGGCGAAAATTTTCGGCCGTTTTTACCGTTCCCCCTCCGCCTGGCAGGCGGAAGGCGTGGGAATCGGCCTGTATCTGACCCGCCGGATCGCTTCCGGCCAGGGCGGATATGTGAAGGTGAAAAGCGAACCGGGAAACGGCAGCACCTTTTCGCTGTATCTTCCGCGGTAAGAGATAAGACCGTACATCTTCTGCGCACAATGTTTGGTACGAAAAATGACAACTCTGTCACATTTCTGACAGTACCGGGAAAGATTTCTATGATAAAGTCTGTAGTGTGAAAAGGCACTGCGGGCTTTTTTTTATGAAAATGCCGCCTGCGGCGGCGGAAAGGCGGAAACATGGCAATCTTACAGACGGAAAACCTGAAAAAATATTACGGTTCCGGCGATACCCAGGTGCGGGCGCTGGACGGCGTGGATCTGGCGGTGGAAAATGGAGAATTCGTGGCGATTGTGGGCACCTCCGGATCGGGAAAATCCACCCTGCTGCATATGCTGGGCGGGCTGGACCGGCCAACCTCGGGCAGAGTGACGGTGGACGGGAAGGATATTTTTTCCCTGAAGGATGAAGCGCTGACCATTTTCCGGCGGCGGAAGATCGGGTTTGTGTTCCAGTCCTACAATCTGGTTCCGGTGCTCAGCGTTTATGAAAATATTGTTCTGCCCGTGGAGCTGGACGGACGGAGGCCGGATCAGGACTACCTGCAGGAGGTCATCGCTGTCCTGGGGCTTGAGAAAAAACGGAACAGCCGGCCAAATCAGCTGTCAGGAGGCCAGCAGCAGCGCGTGGCGATCGCGCGGGCGCTGGCGGCAAAGCCCGCCATCCTTCTGGCGGACGAGCCCACCGGAAATCTGGACTCCCGAACCAGTCAGGATGTGCTGGGACTGATGAAGGTGGCCGGACAGAAATTTTCCCAGACCATGGTGATGATTACCCATAATGAGGAAATCGCGCAGATGGCGGACCGGATCGTCCGCATTGAGGACGGGCGGATTGTGAGCGGAAAATAATCCGGGCAAAAACGGAGAAAATTTCCGGATTCGGGAATGGAGGCAGGTATGAAAGTAGCGAACCGAAAATGTATACGCCGTCTGGGGATGCGCACGCTTCTGGCCGGACGGACGAGAAACCTGGTGGCGATTCTGGCGATCGCCCTTACGGCGATGCTGTTCACATCGTTGTTCACCATCGCCATGTCCATCAACGAGGGCTTCCAGCAGTCGAACTTCCGGCAGGCGGGAGGATTTTCCCATGGAGGCTTCAAATATCTGACCGAAGAGCAGTTCGAGGAGCTGAAAGAGGATCCGCTGATCCGGGAATGGGGGGTGCGGCGTTTTCTGGGCATGCCCACGGAGGTGCCGTTCAACAAGTCCCATGTGGAAATCAGCTATTCTGACGCGAAGGAAGCGCACTGGATGTACTGCGATCCGGTGGAGGGACGGCTGCCGGAGGAAGGAACGAACGAGGCGGCGACGGATACCCATGTGCTGGAGCTTCTCGGCGTGGAGCCGGAGCCTGGGACGGAATTTACTGTGACCTTTGAGGTGGACGGACATGAGACCACACAGTCCTTTGTCCTGTGCGGCTGGTGGGAGTATGATACGGCGATCGTGGCCAATCATATCCTGATCCCGGAAAGCCGCCTGGATGAGATTCTGCAGGAGACGGACGTGACGCCGCCGGGATCGGATCAGATGACGGGAAGCTGGAATCTGGATGTGATGCTGGAAAACGGCGCCCGGTCCATCGAATCCGATCTGGAACAGATTTTGGAAAACGCAGGATATCAGACAGAGGATGCTTCCAATCCGGATACTTACGTCAATATTGGCGTCAACTGGGGCTATACCGGAGCGCAGTTTTCCAGCCGGACGGACCCGACGACCCTCCTGCTCGTTGTGGGAATCCTTCTCCTGATTCTGCTGACGGGCTATCTGATCATTTATAACGTGTTCCAGATATCGGCGGCGGGAGACATCCGGTTTTACGGCCTGTTAAAAACCATCGGAACCACGCCGGGACAGCTGCGGCGGATTGTGCGCTTTCAGGCACTGGCCCTTTCCCTGTGCGGCATCCCGCTGGGACTTTTCCTGGGCTGGCTGCTGGGCGGAGCCCTCACTCCCGTGATCGTGGAGAAGCTGGACGGCGTGGTGTCTCTGGTTTCCCTGAACCCGCTGATCTTTGTGGGTTCGGGCATTTTCGCCCTGCTTACCGTGCTGATTTCCTGCTACCGGCCCGGCCGGATGGCGGGACGGGTTTCCCCGGTGGAGGCGGTGCGCTACACGGAGGGCGCGTCTCCGAAACAGCGGGGAGAGAAAAAGGGCGGCGGCCGAAACGGGAAAAGAGTTTCCCTGTTCTCCATGGCCCGGGCCAATCTGGGCCGCAGCCGGGGGAAAACGGTGGTGACCATTCTGTCCCTGTCTCTGGCGGTGGTGCTGTTTGCCGTGACGGTGACTCTTGTGAACAGCTTTGACATGGATAAGTATATTGCCAATTTTACGGCGAGCGATTTTATTCTGGCGGATGCGGGCCAGTTTCAAACCGGGGGAGACTCCTTCAACGAGGACATGGCCCTGCCCGAAACGGCTGTGGATGCAGCCTGGGCCCAGGGCGGAATCGCGGACGGGGGACGGGTGTATGGAAGAACCTCCTCCGTTCAGGAGTTTGTCAGCGAGGAATACTTCCGGACCGCAAACGGTTGGTGGAGTACCCCGGAGAATCTGGATCGTCTGGTGAGTCTGTCGGAAAAAACGGAGGATGGAAGGATTGCGGACAACGCCCAGCTTTATGGCATGGAGCCCTTCGCCCTGGATCATCTGACCGTGCTGGAGGGGGATCTGTCTTTGCTCTATGAACCGGGAGGAAATTATGTCGCTGCCGTATACCGCGACGATGATTACGGTGATCCCATCATGGACAGCCACTGGGCCAGGCTGGGGGATACGGTGACCCTGCGGTATGTGGAGGAATATGAATACTATAATCCGGATACCGGAGAGGTTTACGGTTCCTGGGAGGATGTGCCGGAAAATATCGTTTACTCCAGCCGCGCAGTGAAATACCGGGATGTGGAGTACACGGTAGCGGCGCTGGTGACGGTGCCGATGGCGCTCAGCTATCGTTATTATGGAGATGATGAGTTCGTGCTGAACGCGCAGACCTTCATCCGGGATACGGGTACCGACAGCGTGATGTATTACGCCTTCGACATGACGGATGAGGCGGCGGAGGCCTCCATGGAGGCCTTCCTGCAGGATTATACGGAAAATACGGCGCCCTGGCTGGACTATGAAAGCAAGGCCATCTATGCGGCAGAATTTGACGGTTTTCGGAACATGTTCCTGCTTCTGGGCGGAGCGCTGAGCTTCATCGTGGCTCTGGTGGGCGTGCTGAATTTCTTCAACGCCATTCTCACCGGGATTACGTCAAGGCGCAGGGAGCTGGCCGTGCTCCAGTCCATCGGCATGACGGGGCGTCAGATGAAAACCATGCTGGCCCTGGAGGGGCTCCTGTATACCTGCGGAGCGCTGGCGCTTGCCCTTGCGCTGATCGTGGGAACAGCCCCCTTTCTTGGCCGGGCAGTCGGCAGCCTGATCTGGTTTTTTACCTGGCATTTGACGCTCTGGCCCGTCTTTCTGTTCCTGCCCGCCTTCGTGCTTCTGGGAATCGGAATCCCCGTTGCCAGCTGCAGGGCCGCCCGGAAGTATTCCGTGGTGGAGCGGCTGCGGGTGGAGTGAGATTGAAAAATACGGTTTGCCGGAACCAGTGGAAAAAACAGACGCGGACAGCCCTCCGTAAAATAGAAGGGCTGCCCGTTTGTCTTAACCTGATGGATCAGAAGCTTTCCAGGATCAGGCCGCCGTCACAGACGATAATCGTTCCCTGTGTATAGGTATTGGCGTCGGAGGCCAGAAACAGCAGAGCGCCGGAGAGATCCCCGTATTGTCCCAGTCTTCTCTGAGGCACTTTATTGCGGATGTTCTCAAGGATTGCCGGCGGGGTATCAGGCGCCATTTCACCATTCTGCATATTCCCGGGAGCAATGCCGTTGACGTAGATGCCATGTCCTGCCCATGCGGCGGCACAGGATTTGGTGAGCGCCGCCTCCGCCGCCTTTGCGACATGGTATACGACTGCCGCCGGAGAGGCGCTGAAGCTGTTGACAGAACAGATGTTGACAATCCGTCCGCCCTTTTCCATCATGGATGCGTTTACGACTTCCTTACTCATCAGCCAAGTGCCGGTAACATCCACGTCGATACATTCGCTCCAGTCTTTATGAGAAATTTCTTCCGGACGTCCATAACGGATGATGCCCGCATTATTTACCAGAATATCAATCCGTCCGTACTCATCCATAACAGCGGCTACCGCCTTCTGAACGCTCTCTTCATCTGCAATATTCACCTTTACGGTAATCACCTTTACGCCGGTCTTTTCAACAATATCTGCCGCAGCCTTTTTCATCTTTTCCTCATTGCCGGCCATCAGCGCCAGATCAGCCCCGTACTCCGCCAGGGAAGTGGCCAGCTCAATTCCAAGCCCCCTGGAAGCACCTGTAACAATGGCAACCTTGCCTGTCAGATCGAAATTCACAGTTTTGTTCATAATGCTCCTTTCTGTCCATATGAAAGCCATGACAAGTGTTACAGCTTTATTTTATCACATTGACGGCGGTTTCGGAGAAAAAATATTATGCGGGTGGATGATAATGATATCTGTATGCAAACAGAGCTTGCATACCCTTCCCTGGCATGCTATAATGGCCCCGGTACAAAAGTCAGGAGAGTTTCACTATGTTCTGGAAAAATGAAAACGTAAAACTGGAAAAAGGCTGTGTTTTTCATTTTTACGGGGATAGTGCGCTCTTTTTTCAGGAAAATCCGGAAAAACGACGGCGGTCCGGTTCGGTCTGAACAGCTGTGAAAACGGCGGCAGCCTGCTTCGGTTTTGCCAGGATTTTCAGAAAACGGAATAAAAATACGCAAATGCAAAAACGCAAAAATGCGCAGTATCTCCTTTTCAGGTCTTGTTTCATAAAACGGAATGAAAAAGGAGTTTTTTTTATGCTTACAATCACACAGAAAATAAAAAGAAAATGGTCTGAGGCCGGAAAGCAGCTCAGGCTTCTTTACCTGAACACTTCTCTGGGAGCGTTTCAGATCGCGGGCGCTTCCTGGGTGGCGCTGCTTGCGGCAAGGGGATTTTCCCTGGTGGAGATTGGATTCGCGGAAAGCGTGTTCCATGTGGCGAGCCTGCTGTTTGAGGTGCCGTCCGGAGTGATCTCGGATGTGTTCGGGCGGAAGAAATCCATGGTGCTCAGCCAGTGCATGATGCTCGTTTCTTCCCTGCTCATGCTGGTCTCCGATTCCATGGCCGGGGTGCTTCCCGCCATGGTATTTTCCGCCTTCGGTTATAATTTCGCGTCAGGGACTCGGGAGTCGCTGGCCTACGAGACACTGAAGGCGGAAGGCCGGGAGGCGGAATACGACGGGTATGCCTCCACGGATATGATGCTGTATACCTTTTTTTCTTCTCTTGCCACGCTCTGTGCGGGCGCCGCGCTGGCGCTGGGCTATCGGAGGGCTTATCTGGTGGACATCGGACTGGGAACGGTGTGCCTGATGAGCGCCCTGCGGCTGCGGGATGTGGGATATGCCGCAGCAGGAGAGGAAG